>CAJLLH010000069.1 GCA_905207385.1 uncultured Eubacteriales bacterium | reverse complement strand
TGCGGTAAGCGGCATAAGTGAAGGACACGGCTATTATTGCCGCGATTGCCGCAAGTATTGTGGCTACCGCGCATACGATAAACTTTTTACATTTAAAAAATGCAGGCATACCGCGCCCTCCTTTTTTTAATTCAGAAACGAACGCCGCCCCTCCCGCCGCTTTTTAAAATGCGGAAGACGTGGAAGGTGTAAGCAAAAACATATTTATTTTTTTATTCCCCGCAGTCGCAAGTTATACTCGGCAAGCAGGGCGGACTGTCCGTAAACTGTAAATTTGTTGATTTCTGAACTGAAATTAAGCTTTAGCCGCACAAAACGGCTGAACTTTTAAAATTAACCGACATATCTGCCAATAGCAATGCGTTCAGGCTTTTATGATATAAGCCGCCGCAACTATTATGCAGGCAAACAGTATTATAAGCACTAAGCCGGAAGGCGTTTTAAGCCATTCGAGAAAAATTCCCAAATCGGGAATTACAAGCACCACCTTGCCCGCCACCTGCGAAAGAGCTACGGGGTTAGGGTCTTCCGCGTTGTTGTTCGTGCCCTTTGTTATGAAATACCTTACTCCGCCCTCCACATAACTTTCCGTTATCTGATGGGTTACAGAAGAAGTGCCGCCGTTAACCGTGTATGTGATGACGTCGCCCACGGCATATTCAGGCTGATTTTTTATGATTACCATATCGCCCGCATGAATGGACGGTTCCATACTGCCCGTTAAAACGGTAAGCGGAGAATAACCGAAAACGGAAGGAATATTATTTTTTGCAATTACTCTGTCCGCGGCAAGAGCGGTAAAAATAAACAGCAAAAACAGCAGTACGGCAAATACTATGCCAACTGCCACGCGCTTTACCCATAAAAGCGCCTTGCTTACTTTTTTCGGCGCCGAAATGGGCGCGCGCAGAGTATTTATCATTCCTGCCCCACAATGAATGCGCTGACGTCGATGTTAAGCGTATAAAGTATTATCTGATCGCCGAATCCGCTTTCACCTATTTCGGTATCCGATTCGTCGTTACCGCTTTCAAACGGCCACCTCCACTCTATCGTGATTATGTGGGATGATTGAGGAGTAAAACGTATTCCGTTAAACTGAATATTATCGTCGCTGTACTCCATAAGCGTCCAGCCGTTTGTATCGCCTATGTATACATTGTTCATGCGCACGCGGTATTCTATGGGCGAACGACCCATCCAGCTTTTGGTGCTGGATAAGGTAAGTACGTATTCCATCTCGTATTCGGTAGGATTTTCTATTTCGAATGCGTAAGAGCCCTCTTTGCCAGGGTACAGCTTGCCCGAAAACACCTGCAGATCCTGGTTTGCGCCCCATTCTTTGCCACCTTCGGAACGAATGGTGAGCACGGGGCGTTCGTCGCCCGACACGGGCGTAACAGGGAACCCGAGCACCGCCACTATTGCAAATATGGCGGCTATAAGAACGGATAATGCTACAACTATAGGCACGAAAGCGCGGCGTTCCTTGCGGATTATTACTCTGCCCAACACGCCGCCGTTTTCCAAAGTTAAAATATTGTTTTTAAGATGGAATACCCTGTGCCCTTCATAGCGGCGTATTTCACCGTCGGAGCGTTTTTCCACATGCGTAAGCGCGGCGATTTTATCGCCGTTCAAATCGTACACATTATATGCGGAAACGCCGCCTATAACAGCTCCGTCAGGGTCTATTACGCGGTGAACCGATCTTTTTAATTTTACCTTGCCGCGGAAAGGCGACAGGGTAAGCACGCCGTTAGTTTTCAAAATAATGTCCCCGAAAATTAAAATTTACCCCAAAGCGGCAAAAAGCCGAAATTTCAGCAGACGTACCGCGCAGAAAAATTCCGCGCGGCGCGCCGCTTTTATTCTATTGGAGAGTTTTGTAAAATTGTTGTCTGTTTTAAGCGTTAAGGATTTTGAGTTATAGCAGTATCAACCTGGGTTATAGATACTTTCAAATTGAAGGAAATATCAGTCGAATATGTATCTGCTGAAGTATTGATAGTCCAGGTACCAGGGGTAACAGCAGTGCTGTCAGTTATTGTGGTTGCCGCCAAAGTTATATCATCAGTACTGCCGTTAGCGTTAAACGATAACTGACCGAGTACGGTATCAAGCTTATCAATTTCACTCTGGGCAAACTTATAAGTATTTACAACATCTCCATCTTCATCAAAAAGGGTATTGTCGGTTTCTGATGCTTCAAAAGCCCAAGCCCAGCTGAGCGTGTAAGTTTCAGCTATCGTAGTCCCGGCAGCCATACTTTTATTCAGAACTGTATTTCTTCCAAGCTCATTAACAAGTTGCTCAAGTGTACCACTAAAATTAACTTCGTTCTCACCTGAGCCGCCTGATAAAGTAAATTTGATGGGGTTATAATAGAGAGTTTCCTGACCCTTACTAACTGTGATGTAAACATCCTTGAACCCAGCTTCAATTACCGTAGCAAGAGCTGCATTAACTTCCGCTGTGCCGCCAATCGTTATATCAACACTGCCTTTAGCGCCGGGAGCAACCAAGTCAGTCGAGTCGCTCGTACCACCTGCGCCGCGTACATTGGCTATAATTGTGGCATCAGAAGCACCAGCTTCGGTCCCGTCAGCTTTATAAGAAGTCGCGAAGAACTTATCTGTGTCGTCCTCATCACCGTTTTCCATAGTGACCGTAAAGCCCCACATTGCGACGCTTGCCGAGCCGCTGCCGTTGGCGCTTGATATATACTTAGAGTATGTGTAAGCGCCGAAGGCGATTGCCGCGATAAGCAGAAGCGCAAGAAGTATGAGCGCTATCCGCTTGCCGTTCTTTGACTTTTCATTGTTCTGATTAGTCATAGTTACTTTTGAAACCTCCAAATTAATAATTAATTTTACTTAACGTCGCTTTTTTAGACCGCAAAGCCCGCCGCCTGTACCTTTTTGCAAATTTTGCATAGGGCTAAAGCGTCGGTTTTTATTATTACCTCCTCCCCCTCCATCGTGAAAAAGAAGATAAATTTTGCCGTTTTGTTAAGCGACGGTTAAACCGCTTTATTATAAAATATATCTTTACGGCACAATGCGTATTCTGCAGCATTTTACCGATTTTTGAAGAATGATGTTTCAGGTGTGTACGCAAAGGTACACACCTGAAACAGGCGCGCCTGTTTCATAAATACAGCGGATAGGAACAATAAGCGCACCGTGTGTGCGTATTATAAGTATTTTGTATTATATCACAACCTATCCGCTTAAAAATACATTCGGGCTAATCCTAACAAATTCCTAACATTTCGGGTAAATCCGACATATTTGCCGATATTCAATAAAAAAGCTCCCTTTTAAAAAACATGCAGAAAATTATGTCGGCTTAAATCCGCGCACTTTCCGCACACATAAAGGAAGCTTTGTTTATTCAGGCAAAATATTAAAGAAAAAGCTGTTGATTTATGCATATGCGCTTCGGATCTAAAATTTGAGTCGCGTATGTTAAAGTCAATAACCATATAAGTAATTTTATTTTAACATAAAACAAACTTTTGTCAATACTATATTTGCAACTTTTGGTACAAAAATAATGTTAAAAAAATAACATTTTAATATTAACTCAGGCATATCAAGCACCAAAACAAAAGTCGGCTCATAAAATTTTTACTTTTTAAAATTTATGAACTGACACAAAACGGTAGGATTGCGTCGCAATATTTTTTTGTTGACTTTTGCCGTTCACGATACTATAATTATATAAATAACAAATTACAGAAGGCAACATATGCTGAGTTTAGACAAAGTTTACCACGCGAACTACGTTCTTAAAGATGTCGTGCGCGAAACGGACATAATCTACTCCTCCACCCTTTCAGAGAAAAGCGGCTGCGAGGTTTACCTTAAAACAGAGAACCTGCAGGTTACGGGTTCATTCAAAGTAAGGGGCGCTTACTACAAAATATCGCAGCTTTCCGAAGAAGAAAAATCGCACGGCGTTGTTGCGTGCTCCGCGGGCAACCACGCGCAGGGCGTGGCACTGGCTTCTAAAAAATTCGGCATCAAATCTGTAATATGCATGCCCGACGGCGCGCCCATTTCTAAAGTGGAAGCGACCAAAAGCTATGGCGCGGAAGTCGTGCTTGTTCCAGGCGTTTACGACGACGCGCACAACTATTCGGAAAAACTGCGCGAGGAAAAGGGCTACACCTTCATTCACCCGTTCGACGACGACGACGTTATAGCCGGTCAGGCTACCATAGGTCTGGAAATAATAAATCAGTTCAAAGACGTTGACGCAATCGTTGTGCCCATCGGCGGAGGCGGACTTATTTCGGGCGTGGCGTTCGCCGTTAAATCGCTTAACCCCAAAATCAAGGTGTACGGCGTTCAGGCAGCGGGCGCTCCAAGCATGATACAGTCGCTGGAGCATAACAAAATTGAAATGCTGCCCTCCGTTTCCACCATCGCGGACGGCATTGCCGTTAAAGAACCAGGCGTACATACCTTTGAACTTTGCAGAAAATACGTGGACGGAGTTGTTTCCGTAACCGACGACCAGGTTAGCGCAGCCATTCTTGCGCTCATCGAAAAGCAGAAAATGATTGCAGAGGGCGCGGGCGCAGTTTCGCTTGCCGCCGTTATGTTCGGCAAAATTCCCGACATTAAGGGCAAAAAAGTTGTATGCCTTATTTCGGGCGGCAACATAGACGTTACCATACTTTCGCGCGTTATAAACCGCGGACTGCTTATGAGCGGACGCACCACCACCCTTACGGTTGAACTTATGGATAAACCCGGTCAGCTTGTAGCCGTTTCCGCCATCATAGCAGGTTGCGGCGGCAACGTTATAGGCGTTCTGCACGAAAGGTCGAACGAAGGTTCGGACGTAAACGGTTGCTACCTCAGACTTACCATTGAAACGCGCGACTTTGCGCACATCAAAGAGATTGAAGACAAACTTAAAAGCAACGGCTTCAAATTGCTTTGAGGCAATTTTAATTATTTGAAGCAATTAAAAATACCACTGCTTTTAACCCTTAAGGAGGAAAAATATATGAAAACCGTAGCGACGAAAAATGCTCCCGCGGCGATAGGACCGTATTCGCAGGCGAAAATTACGGGCGGACTTGTGTTTGCGTCAGGTCAGATACCGGTAAACCCCGCCAGCGGAACTATTGAAAAAAGCGACATTGAAGGTCAGACCGAGCAGGTATGCAAAAACATTGCAGCTCTTTTAGAGGCAGCCGGCTCTTCCATTGATAATGTGGTTAAAACTGTTTGCTTCCTTGCAGATATTGCAGATTTTGCCGCGTTCAACAAGGTTTACGAAAAATATTTCACCTCCTGCCCCGCCCGCAGCTGCGTTGCGGTTAAGGACATACCCAAGGGCGCGCTGGTTGAAATAGAGTGCATTGCAGAGTTGTAATTAAACTGCTTCATTGTGCGCATTATTTTTGCGCACTGAAAACAAATCGAGTTATTGATGGCGCATTAAATTACTGATGGCGCAAAGCGGAATTTGCTTGCCAAAATAAAACATAAAAAGAAATTATATCCAACCCAAGTTGCGGGAGCAGTTGCAAAAATTTTGCAACTGCTCCCGCTTTCTGCTTATTTCAAACGAAAACATCAACTAAAAGTGCCGAAATGTTGATTTTAACGCAAGTTTTTAACACATTCCGCGTCTGCGCTTTTTAACTCTTAAACGGTTGACTTATCAACAAATAATATTTATAATGTACTTAGTTTTTTTATACACAGGAGATTAAACAATGAAAACTGCTATCGTAACAGACAGCAACAGCGGAATTACGCAGGCTCTTTCCAAAGAGCTTGGAATTTTTACTATACCTATGCCCGTGCTCATAAACGGCGGACAGTTCCTTGAGGATATAAGTCTTACGCAGGAGGAATTCTACGAAAAACTCAAAGACGACACGGCTCAGGTTTCGACCTCTCAGCCCAGCGCGTACGACGTAAGCGAACTCTGGAAAAAAATTCTTGAGGACTACGACGATATCGTATGCATACCCATGAGCAGCGGCCTTTCGGAAACGTGCCACTCGCTGGCGCACGCCGCAGAAACCGAGTTTGCGGGCAAGGTTTACGTAGTTGACAACAAGCGCATTTCCGTTACGCAGAAAAGCTCGGTTTACGACGCCATTGAGCTTGCAAAACAGGGTAAAAACGCAAAAGAAATTGCCGAGTACCTTACCCAAACGGCTATGCAGGCGAGCATTTACATAATGGTTGACACGCTTAAGTACCTTAAAAAAGGCGGCAGACTTACCCCCGCCGCCGCCATGATTGGAACTCTGCTTAAGATTAAGCCCGTGCTTCAGATTCAGGGAGCTAAGCTTGACCAGTTCGCCAAACCCAGAAACTTTTTCAAGGCGAAAGACATTATGATAAATGCAGTTAAAGAAGACCTTGAAAACAGATTTGCAGAGCAGAAAGCCGCAGGAAACATTAAAATTTCAATTGCATACACGGACAAAATCGACGAAGCGCTTATATTCAAAAAGGAAGTTGAAGAGGCGTTAGGACTGCCCGTTGAATGCGTTGACCCCCTTTCTTTAAGCGTTTCCTGCCACATAGGTCCCGGAGCTCTTGCGCTTGCCTGCTATGAA
>CAJLLH010000068.1 GCA_905207385.1 uncultured Eubacteriales bacterium | reverse complement strand
GTTCTGCCATTTTTTCTATATCGGCAACCGAAACAAGCCCTTCATCGTAAGCTTCGGTCAAAGAAACCAGCCCTCCTTCGCCGTAAAGCCACAGCGAAAGCGCGTCATTAACCTCGCAGATTGTAACCCCGCCCACCGTAAAATCGCGCTTGGCTCCGCCGTCTTCAATATTTCCGTCGTAAATCTGAACGGCAATGTTTCCGCCATATGTGCCCAGGTTTTGCGTTACTTCTATGCTGTAATCGTAGTACGTTTCTTGCGGGTAATAAATTTCGCTGTACGCCTTATTTATGCCCATCACCTGCTCCTGAGTCAAGCCGTAAAACTTAACGCTGCCGCTGAGACCGCAGTGAACAAGGTTATCGCCATCGAACCGCACTGCGGGTCCGTCAAGCTCGTTCATTCTGCGCGCGACGGCAAGTATATCCGCGTCGCTCAGCACGCCTTCGTCGTAAGCCTGTTGAAGGTACATAAACGCGCCGTCGCCGCTTTCACCCTCCTCTTTTTCATATACGACGATATCGTACTGCGGAGTACCCGTCCAGCCGATAAATATTCCGTTAACCGTTACTTCGTTTATTACACAGGGGTAGCCAACCATTTCGTCATGCTGCCACACCATCACCCCGACTTTATTTTCGCCGAAAGTGCCTACCTGGCTGACTATGCGCCAGCGCGTTTTTGACGCAGAACTGCACGAAGCAAAAAGGCAAACCGCAAGCACAATCGCCGCTAAAACAGAGGCTGCCGCATATATCCGCACTTTAAACTTTTTCATACCTTACCCCCCTGCTTGCTCTGAAATATTTAGTCAACGGTCAGTCTTCTTCATCATCTCCCGACGCGATAAAATTAATAACCGCGTCAAAAGTTTCTTCCCCGCCGCCCACTTCCATATACCCCGAAGACGCTCCGCGCGAAATAAGGTAGAGGCTTACATACCCCCCGCCTTCCGCTTCGGCTACGCCGTACGATACGGTATAATCTCCGACCTTGGTATTTTTTGCAAGACACGCGTATTTATCTTTGCCGCTGAAATTATAGTCAGCGCCGCAATCGGTGCGGAAGGTAAAACCATACTCCGCTCCGTCATAAACAAATTGGCTTTTAATTTCCGCGAGAGCGGGGGAATTATCCTCCAGATACATAATGCCGTACGCCGCGCCGCTTTCGTTTGGCTGCTCTTCATCGGAATAACCCGTGCCTATAAAAGTAAATTCCGAAACTATTGCAGCATACTCTTCAGCGGTAAGCTCCCTTGCGGCAGCCAAATCTGAATCCGCGCCGTCTGTACTAACTCTGCCGTTATCGTCGCCGCCAAACGCAAACAATGCTATAAGGACGGCGCAGATTATAAACACCGCGGCGAGCACGCATGCAAGAGGTATTGTTTTAACCCCGACCTTAACCCCGCCGCGCACGGCATTATCTTCTTGGGTAAAACCTGCCAGCGAAGCGCGGTTATCCTTGCTCCACTCTTCAAAATTGCAGGCTTTCGGACCGAGTTTTTCAGCCTCGGAATCTATTTTCTTTTTTATATCACGTTCAAATCTGCCCATAAATCAGAACCGTAATTGTTATTTTCACCTATAAGACGAATTTACATTAAAAAAAGTATCACAAATACGAAATTTTTTATTTTGCCGCTTACGCAACGCAACTCCTTGCAAGTTTTAAAACACGGCGTCAAAAAATTTAATTCAGCCGCGCCGAATAATTTCGGCGCGGCTTACCTTTAAGCATTCAGTCGCGCCCATACAATTTTTTCACCTTTGCCTTTACCGATGCATACAACCTTTTAACCCTTATGTAAGGCAAGCCGCATTCTGCGGCAATGCTCTTCAGCGTGCGGTCCCACAAAACGCGCCGCACAAAAATGTCGCGCTCCTCTTCGGTCAGCACAGCGCAAATATCGTCAAGCCACAGACAATCGCTGAATGTTGCGGAAGTCTGCGCGGTTTCTTCAATAAGTTCCACCGAGCGGCTTTTTTTGCGCAGAATATCGAGCGCGCGGTTGCGCGCCATCGCCGCGAGAAAATCTTTATGATTTTTTATCGCGGCAGGGTCTCCGCTGTATTCGCACAACTTCAGAATAACGTCTGTCGCCGCGTCGTAAGCGTCGTCCCTGTTTTTAAGCACGAAAAGCGCCGTGGCGAAAAGCTTTTTGAAATATGCAGAATAAATTCTTTCAATCGCAGCTCCGTCGCGGTTTATCGCACCTTTTAAGTTGTTCACAAA
The DNA here is from genome assembly GCA_905207385.1 of uncultured Eubacteriales bacterium. Classification (GTDB taxonomy): domain Bacteria; phylum Bacillota; class Clostridia; order Christensenellales; family Borkfalkiaceae; genus Coproplasma. The sequence continues at coordinate 4,370 of CAJLLH010000068.1, read as the reverse complement.
TTCCCAATCAGTCATCTTAATAAAGTTTAACTGCTTTTATCTCAATTTGCAATACATAAACGCAAAAAAATATGCGCCGACGGTACGGTCGGCGCATTTATAATTTATTTTAAATTATAAAAATTTTTGCAAAGTTAACTTTTTATCAATAATTTTCGGGCTTGAGCTGGAAGTATGCCTTGGGATGCGAGCATACGGGGCAGATTTCGGGAGCTTCCTTGCCGATTACAATAGCGCCGCAGTTGGTGCACTGCCACATAACAACGTCTTCGCGGATGAATACCTTGCCGCCTTCAACGTTTGCAAGCAACTTTTTATAGCGCTCTTCGTGCTCCTTTTCAACTTCGGCAACGCGCTCGAACATACCTGCGATTTCGTCGAAGCCTTCTTCGCGCGCAACGCGAGCAAATTCGGGATACATCTCCGTCCACTCGTAATTTTCGCCGCCCGCAGCAGAAACAAGGTTGGCCTTAGTGTCGCCAATGCCCGCAAGAAGCTTGAACCACATCTTTGCGTGCTCCTTTTCGTTAGCCGCAGTTTCTTCGAAGATTGCAGAAATCTGGTTGTACCCCTCTTTTTTCGCAACGGAAGCAAAATAGGTGTACTTATTGCGGGCCTCGCTTTCGCCTGAAAAAGCCGCGCGCAGATTCTGTTCCGTCTTTGTGCCATTTAAACTTTTCATTGTAAACCTCCGTTTTACATTTATGTAATTAAAATCAGCGTAAAACTGCCGTTAATTGCAGCATATTTCCGCATCAATTGCGTTATGTTGTTCCGCACCCGCCGCCTCGCATTCGGGACAGCACATCAGAAAATCTACTTCCGCGGAATAAACTTTGCAGCCGTTGAAGCTGCGCAAAGAAAGCACGGGCGCAAGTTCGGGGAACATGACGTCCTGTATTTTTCCGCAGAACGCGCACCTTAAATGCGCGTGCGGCTTTAACCCCGCGTCAAAACGATCGTCAGACCCGCTCATATGCAGACGGCGTATTTCGCCGTTTTCCGCATACTGCGAAAGCACCCTGAAAACCGTGGCTTTGCTTATGCGCGGATTTTCCGCGTGAACGCTTTCGTACAGTTCGGTAGCCGTGGGATGGTCAGCCATCTCCAAAGCCTCCATTATTATCTTTTTTTGTGCAGTATTTCTTTGCTTTTTCATTTTTCGTGTGATTGCGCCGCTTTTACTTTACCCGCGACTTTAACTACCCTGCATGGTTTTAATTAGTATTGATTATCAGTATTATATCATTCAAACGGCGGCGTGTCAAGAGATTTACAAAAATTAAGCGCGCATTATGGCATAAGGCGCAAACTTCTTGCAAAATGACGGAAAATATCTTAAAATATAGTGCGGGCGCACAAGCTGCGCACTTTATTTACCACCGCGGAATTTGCAATAATTTATATATAAATTATGTTCCGCACCAAAATTACCCCACATATATGCGGCAACCAAGCAAAAAATTAACTGCTGTGCAAACAACGCGCAAAAGGAAAATTAATGTTCAACATAGTACTCGTAGAGCCTGAAATACCGCAGAATACAGGCAACATAGCGCGCACTTGCGCTGCCACAAAATGCGACCTGCACCTTATAAAACCGCTCGGGTTTGAAATATCGGATAAATATTTAAAGCGCGCGGGACTTGACTACTGGCATCTTGTAAACGTTTACATATACGAAAGTTTTGAAGATTTATGCAAAAAATATCCCGACGCCCGCTTCCGCTTTTACACTACGAAAGCCAGAAAAAAGCATACGGATATGGACTATAAAGAGGGCGATTTTCTTGTATTCGGCAAGGAAACCAAAGGGCTTGACGAAAACCTGCTTCTTGCCCACCCCGACGAGTGCGTGCGCATACCCATGCTGGGCGAAGCGCGCAGCCTTAACCTTTCCAACGCCGCGGCGGTAGCCGTTTACGAGGCGCTCAGACAGACGGGTTTTGATGGACTTGAAACCAAAGGTGAACTGCACGAGCATAAATGGGAAAAATAAGCTCTTTACTTTTTAATAATTATGTTATATAATGTCTGTAAGGTCGGAACGCCGCTTTTTCCGCGCGCATGCGCGAAGAGCAAAACGGGCAACGCTCCGACGCGCCGCATAAGGCGTTAATTGCGAGGCAGACTTTATGGAAATAAGCGAAATTATTGCCGCCAGCGGCAACGAAGGCAAAATCAAAGAGATTATAAAAATCTTCAAAGGCGCCCGCGTTATACCCATGCGTGAAGCCGGTTTTGACGAAGAAATCGAAGAAACGGGCACTTCCTTCCGCGAAAACGCGCTTATTAAGGCAAAAGCGGTATGCGAAAAGCTTGGCAAACCCGCGCTTGCAGACGATTCGGGACTGTGCGTAGACTTTTTGGGCGGCGCGCCCGGAATATACTCCGCACGTTTTTCGGGCGAGGGCGAGGCGGCTAACCGAAAACTGTTGCTTGAAAGAATGCAGGGCGCGCACGACAGGCGCGCGCACTTCGAATGCGCGGTATGCCTGTATCTGCCGGACGGCAAAATGTTTTTCGGCGTAGGCAGAACGGACGGACATATACTCGAAGAAGAATGCGGAACGCGCGGATTCGGGTACGACCCCCTCTTCTACTCAGACGACCTTAAAATGAGCTTCGGCGAAGCTCCCGCACGCGAAAAGAACAAAGTTTCGCACAGGGCGAGAGCGCTGAAAGACCTAATGGAGAAGTTAAAAACGCTTTAACAACACGATTTTATGAAGACGTTTGTCATCGTATCGGACAGTCACCGCAACCGCGCGGCTTTGGATAAGCTTGACGGAGTGTTTGCGGAATGCGACTATATAGTACACCTTGGAGACCTGTCTACCGACGGCGGGTACGTAAGGGGAAAATTTCCTGAAAAGACAATTGTAATAAACGGCAACTGCGACCTTGACAAAGTGGGCGACGACGAAAAAGTGCTGGAAGTTGAGGGCGTTAAAATATTGATGTGCCACGGGCACAAATATTCCGTAAAGCAGAGGCTTGACAAGCTTGCATACGCTGCGCTTGAAAAAGGTTGCACCGTAGCGCTGTACGGGCACACGCACGAGGCGCGCTGCGACGAACTTGGCGGAGTAAAGCTTATCAATCCAGGCACGCTTTCGCGTTACAGCGAACAGAGCTACTGCTATATGACGGTGCATAACGGAAAAGTTGTTGAAAAGATTGTGCGCATTTAGCGCAATGACGAGGGATTTATGAGATTCAAACATACCATTCACGTCCTTATAGATAATTTCAGGGTAACGTACAAACTGCTTGTTTACCTTGTAGTTGTGCTTGCCATGGCCACAGGCATTTCGGCGGCAATTATAGTGCCGTTCATAGACAGACTTTCCGGCATGGCTGCATACGAAGCGCTTACAACAGCCATAAACAATATGTTCAACGAAGCGCTGGAAGGCAATCTGCTTAACCTTACCACCCACTTCACCAACATCCGCGAGAGCTTTACCGACCTTATGGAATACCTTGCAGCGCACCCCACCGACCTTGTTCTGAGCGCTGCGGGGCTGGGACTTCTGATGCTTGTAAGCGACTTTTTCATAGGGCTCGGAAACTATGCCGCGGGCTGCGTTATAAACGACAAAATGGCAATGCACGCCAATTCGCCTTTCCTGGCAACGCTTATAAAAAATCTGGGCAAGGCGGCGCTTTATTCGGTAATATACGTGCCCGTTTCGTTTATTTATACCGCCGTTTGCATGATAGTTTTGTACCTTCTGCTGTTTGTGGCTTTTGACGGAATGTTCCTGCTTATACAGCTGTTCCTGTTCGTGCTTTTCATGGTGGTGCTTGTAGGCGTGAAGATGATGTTCATTTCCGACTGGCTTCCCTCCATCATATGCGGCAAACAATCGGTTACGCGGGCGTTCAGATATTCTTTCTCGCTTAAAAGCGGCAGAACGTTTTCAAAATTTTCGTTCTACGGTTCTTCGTGCGTGCTTATACTGGGCATAAACGTTATGGCGCTTATGTGCACGTTCGGCGCAGGTCTTCTTATAACAGTGCCTTTGAGCTATCTGTACCTGCTTTGCTATCAGTTCGTAAACTATTGCGACAATAACGAAATAAAGTATTTCGTGGATAAACGCAGCATAGTAAAGCCCGAACAGGAAAAAGAAACCTCGCGCGAGCAGTTCCTGCGCGGAGAATAAAGTTCTTTGAAGCTTGCTTTATCGGCAAAAAAATCAAATCAATAATATTCCCGCGGCAGATATGCCGCGGTTTTTTTATGCACTGCCGAATACAGCTCTTTCTCTGCTTATCGCTTGCTTTTTTATTATTTCGGGCGCAGGTTCACTTTGTTTTACAGTACTTTAAAGTACATATTTAAAGTCCAACCTCACATTCAA
>CAJLLH010000067.1 GCA_905207385.1 uncultured Eubacteriales bacterium | reverse complement strand
GGAGTTTACTTTGCGTAAATGACCGATGGTTGCCGCAGCGCAACAAAGTATTGCGACGCATATTTAAAGTTTAAACTTAAGGAATGAAATCGAACTCCACATCCCCCACCACAACGGTATCGCCTTCTCCGATGCCCATTTCGTTGAGTTTTGAAATTACGCCTTTTTCGCGCAATATCTTCTGGAAATATGCCATGGAATCGGGGTCGTTCAAAACGACATTGCGGCAGAGCATATCGACAAGCGTGCCTACCACTACGTACGCATCGCCGTCCATATAAATTTCAAAGCCGAGGTCGGAGGGTTTGCGGTAAGTGAAGTTTTCGTCCGCCTCCTCGCGCGCAACGGGCGGCAAAGTTGCGAGCTTTGCAACAAGCTCGTCCAGAAGGGGCTGAAGCCCCTCGCCCGAAACTGCGGTAACGGGGAAAATTTTATATTTGCGGCTGTACTTCTTTTTGAAAATTTTTATGTTTTCTTCCGCGCCGTAAACATCGCACTTATTGAGCGCGATAACCTGAGGAAGAGCCGCAAGTTTTTTGGAATAGCTAGAAAGTTCGGCGTTGATTTTTTTGAAATCTTCAACGGGGTCGCGCCCTTCAGAACCGGATATATCCACCACGTGCAGAAGAAGGCGGGTACGCTCGATATGCCTTAAAAAGTCGTGTCCGAGTCCCGCGCCCTGCGCAGCGCCTTCGATAAGACCCGGTATATCCGCCGCGACAAAGCTTTTATCGTAAACTTTTACCACGCCGAGATTGGGCGAAAGCGTTGTGAAATGATAGTTTGCAACTTTTGGCCGCGCCGCAGAAATTTTGGAAAGAAGCGTGCTTTTTCCGACGTTGGGGAAACCTATGATGCCTACGTCCGCAATGACTTTAAGTTCGAGAACGAGGACGTGCGGTTCAGTCTTTTCGCCTTTCTGCGCAAAATTGGGCGCATGACGGCGCGAAGTGGTAAAGCGCGTGTTGCCTTTGCCGCCCCTGCCGCCTTCGGCTATAAGCTTTTTTTCGCCGTCGGAAAACATGTCGGCTATTACCGTGCCGCTTTCAAAGTCCCTTACTACAGTGCCTACGGGCACTTTTATGACGACGTCCTTGCCGCCCTTGCCGAAGCAGAGGTTTGTGCCGCCGCGTTCGCCGTTTTCTGCATAATATTTGCTTGTAAAACGAAAGGGCAGAAGGTCGTTAAGCCCTCTGTCCGCAACGATATAAACGTCGCCGCCCTTTCCGCCGTCGCCGCCGTCGGGACCGCACGCGGGCTTGCCCTTGTAGGACTTGAACGAATTCATGCCGTCGCCGCCGTCGCCCGACTTGATTTTGATTTTTACCTTGTCGGTAAAAGAATTTTTATCTATCATTGTTATAAATTTTTATCCACTCGTCTGCGCGTTCAACAAGTTCCGCGTTGTTTTTGGTTTTGTTTATCATGGCGTAAAGGTTTTCTATGCCCACATTCCTGCCCAGAATCTGACGCAGTTTGCAGGACGCGCCAAGCTCTTCCTTTGAAAGAAGAAGCTCTTCCTTCCTTGCGCCCGAAGATTTTATGTCTATCGCGGGGAAAATGCGCCTTTCCGCAAGGTCGCGCGATAAAACTATTTCCATATTGCCCGCCGATTTGAACTCTTCGTAAATAACGTCGTCGAGCTTGCTGCCCGTATCTATGAGCGCGGTCGCGATTATGGTAAGCGAGCCGCCGTCTTCGGTGTTGCGCGCCGCGCCGAAGAATTTGCGCGGTTCTATAAGCGCCTGGGGGTCGAGCCCGCCCGAAAGTATTCTTCCCGAATTTGTAACCGAATTATACGCGCGGGTAAGCCTTGTTATGCTGTCCAGCAAAAGAACAACGTCTTTGCCCGCTTCAACAAGTCGCTTTGCGTGCTCCAGCGCGAGCATTGCGGCGTGTATGTGATGGTGTTCGCCGCGGTCGAACGTGGAATAAACCACGTCGGCCTTTTCAACCGAACGACGGATATCCGTTACTTCTTCGGGTCGCTCGTCTATGAGAAGAACTATTACTTCCGCATCGGGATAATTTTCCGTAACGGCGCAGGCTATGTTTTTGAGCATAGTTGTTTTGCCCGCCTTGGGGGGCGAAACTATAAGCGCGCGCTGACCTTTGCCTACGGGAGAGAAAAGGTCGATAACCCTTTCGGTAAGCCCGCAGCCCTCGCGCTCGAGAGTGAAACGCTCGTCGGGGTAGCAGGGTATAAGTTTTTCAAACATTGCGCGCGGGTTGAGCGTATCGGGACGAACGCCGTTTACGCTTATGATATAGGTAGCGCCGGGGCACTCGCCATCTTTGCGGCGCTTTGCCTTGCAGGTTATTTTATCGCCTTCGCGCAGGCGGAACCTTGTTACGAACGAAACGTGAACGAACACGTCGCCGCCAGATGTTATTTCATAGTTGCGCGTGCGCAGAAACCAGAATTTTTCTGTAAACTCCAGCACGCCCGTATAAACTTTTTCTTCAGAATCGTACTCGGAATCGGAATGAACGCTCATTTCGTGTTCTTCGGGCAAAGGCTTAGGTTCTTCCTGTTCAGCGTCTGCCGCACCCGAACCGTAGAATTGCCTGCACTTTTCTATAAGCGCGACAAGCTCTTTGTCGTACACGTCGGACTTGGGCGGAGCGCCCTTTGCCGAGCGGGGAACGGGGTCGCTTTTGCACTCGGCAATGTCCATGATGCAGCCTATGAGCGGCTCTTTATTCATGTCCGCGGGGCGCTTTACGCCTGCCGCCCTGCCTATCTGCCTCAGGTCATAGATGCTTCGCTTTTCCAGCTCGGCCCGAAGTTTTTGCAGAATTTCGCTTCCTATCAATCTTCGACTCTCTCCATAACAATAATTTTAGTACTGTCGCCGCCGAGGTCCTCGCGAGAGATGTCAATCTCGTCAACGTCGGAATACACTTCCTCTTCATCGAAAAGGTCGGTAAATTCCTCAACGCGGTCGACGTCCAGCTTCTTGCCTTTTTCGCGGTAATGCATGGGTATTACGATGTCGGGCATTATTCTGTCCACGTATTCCTTTGCCTGCTCGGCGTCTATGGTGTAAGTGCCGCCCACAGGTATTAAAAGGACGTCTACGGGAAGAAGCGATTCAATAAGCTCGGTAGAGCATTCCTCGCCGATATCACCGAGGTGGCATACCTCTATGCCGTCCATGCTGAACTTGAATATTATGTTTTCGCCGCGGAGCTTGCCGCCCTCGCCATCGTGGAAACTTTTTATCGAGTTGATTTCCACGCCCGAAAGCTCGTAGTTGCCTTCCTTATCTATAACTACCGGCTTGCCGCCGATTTTGTTTACGGCGTCGTGGTCGTAATGGTGATGCGATACGGTAACCGCGTCGGCGGAAACTTTTGGCATAGCGCAACCCAAACTATCCGAATAAGGGTCGGTTACTATAGTTGTGCCCGTACTCTCTGTCAACTGGAAGCTGGAATGTCCTAAATACCTTATTTTCATAAAATCTGAATTATTCTCCCGGCTATGCAGCCTTTATTATTTTGCCTTGTATTTTTTTGACCCGTAAGGGATTTTTTTACAATATTATGTCTTATGCGGCAAAGTTGCGCGCTTTTGCGCCATACCGCAAAATATTAATTTACCTTGCGCGCGGTGTTCGCCTTTCGTTGGGAACGCGCTCGCGCTCTGCGGTAAACACTAATTCGGTAAGCTCGTTTTCAGCACCGTTTGAATAGCGGAGCGTTACCGAGCAGCCGGAATCTTCCGAAAACGATACGCCAAGAACATGAGTAAAAATCGGGAAAGAAAAGCCTGAGCCGCCTTCCGTAAGCATGCATTCCGTCTGCCTGCCTTCGGCAAACTGCATGGTAAAATTAAGATTGCCGCTGCGGCGCTGGGTTACAATACCTTCGGAAAACTCCAGAAGGCAGTCGTCGCCGTCGGTTGAATAGCGAACCGAAAAGCCGCCGTTTTCAAAGAGAATTTCGCCGCGGGAGCAAATTTTGAACGTATCTTCGCCCGTGCGCGAAAAAATGCTTACAACTACATTCATACAAAAATTATAAACGGCGGAACGCCGCCGCAAAACGCCGCCGATAAAAATTGCGGCTTACTTTAAAACGGTAACGGTAATATCGCCGACGGGCAACTTTTCGCGCGACTGAGCATAGCGTTCGCGCCCGTCCTTCAAAACAGCGCGCAATTCAGCCTCTTCGCCGCCGTCTATGGCGGTTTTTATGGCGGTAAGGTGTTCGGTTAGCTCACCTATGCGCGCGGAAAGATTTTCTTTATTCAGAAGGTAAAGTTCAGACCATACGCACTCGTCGACGCCCGCAATTCGGGTCATATCCTGAAAACTTCCGCCAGTAAAGCCGAGGCAGCTTTCGATTTCGCAATCTTTGACGTATGCGTTGGAAACAACGTGCGCAAGCTGGGACGTATACGCTATTTTTCTGTCGTGAATTTCGGCAGAACACTCCACTATGCGCTTGAAGCCCATATCTTTTGTAAGCTTTTTTATAAGTTCAAGCGCGTGGGCATCAGTCTTTGCGCAGGGAGTTATAACCATGCTTGCTTTATCGAAAAGGTCGGCGCAGGCGTTGTATACGGAAGAAACTTCCTTGCCCGCCATGGGATGCGTGCCCACATAGTAAAAATTGCGGGGCACGGAATAAATTTCGCGCTCAAGCCAGCCCTTTACGCCGCATATGTCGGCGACTACGGCGCCGTCTTTGAACGCATTAGCGTTGATAAAATTTACCGCCGCGCGGGGAGGCAGAGCAACGAACACTACGTCGTAGCAGTCAAACCCTTCGGCAGCGGGGTCTATTATTCCTTTTTCAAGCGCGTAATCGATGGGCGCGCGCGAACGGTTCCAGCCGTCTGCGGCGTAACCCGCGCGTTTAAGCGCCATGCACAGCGAACCGCCAATAAGGCCTAAGCCAACGACGCAAATCTTCATCAGAACTTGTTACCGGACAAAATACTTTTTAAAGTATTATACCATATCGCTCGGCTTAATTCAAATAAATTGAGTATATTGTAAAAAAATCTTTTATACCATTAAAAAGTGTGCGCGCCGCTGCGACAAAGACGATAAATGCGCCGAACTTTTAATTGGTCGGCACTGAAAAAAATGCACTGTTTTCACCCTTTTATTGCAATGCGTTTACATTGCGCGGACGGAGGAAGCCGCAAAACTTTATGCGGGCATAATATGAAGAATTATGAGCACGTTTTGACCTTTCTGCGGTTGACTTTCTAAAAACAATTATTTATAATTGTAGTTGATAAAAAAATATTGATTCAAGGAGAATTGTATTTTATGAACAAGATGTCTGTAAAAGACCTCAAGGATCTCAAAGGCAAAAAAGTACTCGTCCGCTGCGACTTCAACGTTCCCATGAAGGACGGAAAGATAACCGACGAAACCAGAATACAGGGTGCGCTTCCCACCATCAAATATCTTCTGGACAATGGCGCAAGGGTTACGCTTTGCTCGCATATGGGCAAGCCCCACTCCATTTTCTCCAAGGAGTTCAAACTCAATAAAAAAGACCAGAAAAAGGTTGACGCAGGCGAAACTACTGCAGAAGCAATAGAAGCCAAGGCACGCAAGGAAGAACCCGTAAAGCTTACCCTTGCTCCCGTTGCGGCAAGACTTAACGAACTGCTCGGCGGCAAAGTTACATTTGCCAAAGACGTTATAGGTCCTGACGCCAAAGCTAAGCGCGACGCGCTTAAAGACGGCGAAGCTGTGCTTCTTGAAAACCTCCGCTTCCACTGGGAAGAGGAAAAGAAAGAACTTCAGTTCTGCAAAGACCTCGCTTACGACGCTGAAATATACGTAAACGACGCGTTCGGCACGGCTCACCGCAGCCACGCTTCCACCGCCGCAATCGTTGAATACGGCATTATAAAGACTGCTGTTTGCGGCTTCCTCATCGAAAAGGAACTTACCGTTATGGCAGACACGCTTGAACACCCCGTTCGCCCCTTCGTTGCCATTCTCGGCGGCGCAAAGGTTGCAGACAAGCTCAACGTTATAAATAACCTGCTTGAAAAGTGCGATACGCTTATCATCGGCGGCGGCATGTCTTACACCTTCCTCAAGGCAAAGGGCTACGAAGTAGGCACTTCGCTTCTTGACGAAGAGAAAGTTGATTACTGCAAAGAAATGATGGCTAAGGCTGAAAAGCTCGGCAAAGAACTTCTTCTTCCCATCGATACCGTAGTTTGCGACGCATTCCCCGATCCCATCGACGCGCCTGTAGAAGTTGAAACAGTTCCTTCCAATGCCATTCCCGCAAACAAGATGGGCATGGATATCGGCGAAAAGACAAGGGAACTTTACGCAAGCAGAATACACAACGCTAAATCGGTTATCTGGAACGGACCCATGGGTGTATTCGAGAACCCCACCCTTGCAAAGGGCACTATCGCGGTAGCTCAGGCGCTTGCAGACGTTTACGGCAAGTGCACCACCATCATCGGCGGCGGCGACAGCGCGGCAGCTATTCAGCAGCTCGGCTTTGCAGATAAGGTTACTCACATCTCCACCGGCGGCGGCGCATCGCTTGAACTTTTCGAAGGCAAAGTTCTTCCCGGCATTGCCTGCCTCAACGATAAAAACTGAGTTTTGTAAATATGTCGCGGCGGCGGGATTTTCCCGCCG
>CAJLLH010000066.1 GCA_905207385.1 uncultured Eubacteriales bacterium | reverse complement strand
GGCGGCAAAAAGTAACCGCTACGTGCGCCCTAAAATAGTTCCCGCAAGCAGTCCGCTCGTCATAAAAGAAGGCAGACACCCCGTGGTAGAAGCTATTTCAAAAGAAAGGTTTGTTGCCAACGATACTCTTCTTGACGAGGGCGAAAACCGCACAATGATTATAACGGGCCCCAACATGGCGGGCAAAAGTACGTATATGCGCCAGACCGCGCTTATCGTGCTTATGGCGCACATAGGTTGTTTTGTGCCCGCAAAATATGCGGAAATTCCCGTAACTGACCGCATATTCACCCGCGTCGGCGCAAGCGACAACCTTATTCTCGACCAGAGTACTTTTATGGTCGAGATGATTGAAGTTGCGTCAATTTTGCAGAATGCCACAAAGAACAGTCTTCTTATACTCGATGAGGTGGGTCGCGGCACCAGCACGTACGACGGACTGAGCATCGCTTGGGCGGTTATAGAGCACCTTACCAATAAAATAGGCGCAAAGACGATGTTTGCGACGCACTACCACGAGCTTACCGAACTCGAAAACCTTCTGGACGGCGTTAAAAACTACAAAATAGCCGTAAAGGAAATGAACGGCACGGTTGTATTTTTAAGAAAGATTATGCGCGGCGGAGCTAACCGCAGTTTCGGTATAGAAGTCGCGGCGCTTGCGGGCGTTCCGCGCGAAGTTACCGACCGCGCCAAACAGATTTTAAAGGCGGTGGAAAGAAAGGAAGGGGCAACCGTAAAGTATGCCGAAAGCGAGCCTGAGGAAAAACAACCTTCGGAGATAGAAAAAATACTGCGCGAAACGGATATGAACAATCTTTCGCCGATGCAGGCGTTTATGATACTTTCTGACCTCGTTGAAAAGGTGAAGTAATGGGAAAAATCAACATACTTACCAAAGACATTTACAACAGAATCGCAGCGGGCGAAGTGGTGGACAGACCGTACTCCGCGCTTAAGGAACTTGTTGAAAACTCGCTGGACGCGGGCGCGACGGAAATTTCTGTTTATATAGAAAAAGGCGGCAAACAACTTATAAAGGTATGCGATAACGGCGGCGGCATAGAGCCCGACGATATGAGCAGCGCCTTTCTTCCGCACGCAACTAGCAAGGTTGCCAAAGTAGAGGATCTGGACGTTATTACAACGCTCGGTTTCCGCGGCGAAGCGCTTGCCAGTATTTCTTCAATATCCCGCACGGAAATTATTTCAGTAACCGCGGGCAATCCTGCGTGCAGAGTAATGTGCGAGGGCGGATACACTGGCAGGGTAGAGCCTGCGGCGCTCGATAAAGGCACCGAAGTTGCCGTACACGACCTTTTTTACAATACTCCCGTGCGCGCTAAATTTTTAAAGACGGAAAAGGCTGAAGAAGGGGATATTCAGAATTTTGTAGCCAGATTTATTCTCGGAAATCCCGAAGTTTCGTTCAGGTATTACGCCGACGGAAAACTTAAGCTTCAGTCGTTCGGCAACGGACTTGACGAAGCCGTAACTCAGGTTTACGGCGCGAAAGTAATTCCCCAGTGTTTTAAGATTAATGCCGAAAAGAACGGCATAAAAATACACGGCTTTATAGGCAACCAGAACTTTTTCAAACCCAACAAAAGCTATCAGAGCTTGTTTTTAAACGGAAGATATATAGTAAACAATATAATAAATTCAGCTATAACAAACGCGTATGCTAGCTACCTGATGAAAAGGCAGTATCCTTTTTATGTGCTGTTTGTAGACGTTCCGACCGATATGGTTGACGTTAACGTTCATCCTAACAAGGCGGACGTGCGTTTCACCGACGGCAGACTTATTTACGGCGCTGTGTATTCGGTAATTTCTTCTGTTCTGGACGGAACTGCCAAAGCTGCGGATTTTGTTGTGGACAGCGTACGCATTCCCGAAATAAAGTCTACCGCGCCCGAAAGTGAAATGTCGTTTGAAGAGTATGCGGCAAAGGGCGGAATGGATATAGGAGGAGAACGCCACAGCATAGCCAATCTTTCGGAAAATACCATACTCCGCGACTCTGCGCCCTCTTCGCAGCATAGTTCTTTTGCTGATAAAAAGTATTCGGCGTCAACATCGAATAACGCCTTGCGCGATAACAATGCGGGCGGAATCTCTCATTTTTCAGATGTGAATATTCCGAGCGGTCAGACAGAAAAGATGGCTCGGTCTGCTGATTTATCGTCCGATTGTGCGCCTTACTCGGAAGAGAAAATTCCAAGTGCGGATGTCCGCAAAAAAGATGAACTTCAAGCGAATAACTCAGAGCAGTCGGCTTATTCCGATTACGAAGCTCCTGAATTTGAAGACAGAGCTAACACCTATCCGATGTATGCCTATTATGGCGGACAGAACGAAAAGAATGTGCTTACGGTAAGTTCGCCGCCCGCGGGACTTTTCGGCGACCAGGCGGAGAACTATTCTTCAAAAATTTCCGACCAGCAGAAGCTTTCTTGCCATACGTTCACCTATAAAGGCAATCTGTTCAATACCTATTTATTATATGAAATAGACGACAGCGTTTACCTTATAGACCAGCACGCCGCGCACGAGCGCTTGATTTACGACAGGCTTAAAGCGCAGATGGCTGACAGGGAAGTTCCCCGTCAGGGAATGCTTGTGCCGTATATAATAAGCCTTACGCCCTCCGAAAACACGTTTTTTGAAGAAAATTTGTCGGTAATCCGCGATATGGGTTTCGATATAGAACCTTTCGGTATAAATGCTTACAGAGTTTGCGAAGTTCCCGCCGATCTTAAAGATATGGACCTTAAAGGGTTCTTTGATGAAATTCTTGGCGATATTGCAGGTTTTAAAAGCGTTAAAATGGAAGAGCTGCTTAAGGATAAGCTTGCGATGGCGGCTTGCAAGCACGCAGTCAAGGGCGGCATGGAGCTTACAAAGCAGGAAGCCGACGGACTGCTTGAAAAAATGCAGGGCGATATGGGACTCAAATGCCCTCACGGCAGACCCGTTGCTGTAAAACTTACCAAATATCAGATAGAAAAAATGTTTAAAAGGATAGTGTAATGTCGGCGCAGGTACTCGTTATATGCGGAGCAACCGCCACGGGCAAGACGGCGCTGGCCGTTAGTTGCGCAAAACTTTTAAACAGTGCAGTTATTTCAGCCGACTCGCAACTTGTTTACAAGGGGCTAGATATTGGCACGGCGAAGCCCTCCGAGGAAGAAAAACTTGGTGTTCCGCACTATATGATAGACGTTGCCGAACCTTTTGCTGAGTACAGCGTGTCGGACTATCGCGAAGCGGCTCTTCCGATAGTTGAAAAAATGGTGTCGGAAGGCAAGATTCCCGTAATATGCGGCGGAACGGGCTTTTATATCAATTCTCTGCTTTTTGATTTAAGCTACGGCAAAGTTGCCGCCGCGCCTGAAGTGCGCGAAAAATATGAAAAGTTTGCAGAGGAACGCGGCAAAGAGTATGTGTACGACATTTTAAAGCAAACAGACCCTGCCGCCGCGGAAAAACTTCACCCTAACGACTTGAAACGCGTTATCCGAGCGCTTGAAATATTTGAAGCGGGCGGGGTTAAAAAGTCTGAAATAAACGACGGGCAGAAAGCGCGCTTCGATTATGTGGCGGTCGCCATAGATTATCCCAGAGAGGAGCTGTACGAAAGAATAAATCTGCGCGTAGATAAAATGTTTGAAGCTGGGCTTGTTGAAGAAGTGAGCTCTCTTTTATCCCGCGGTATAGACGAGAATTGCCGCTGTATGCAGGCGATAGGTTACAAAGAAGTTATCGAATGTCTTAAAAATTGTCTTTCGCAAAGTACTATGCGTGATATAATTAAGCAAAATACCCGCAGATATGCTAAAAGACAGATAACTTTTTTTAAAAAACTGCCAAATCTTATTAATCTTTCCGCAAATCAGGCTATTGCGGAAAAGGTTATTGAAATTTTGAATAACTATGAAAGAATTTGATAAAGTAAAGTACATTAAAGACTGCGAAGAAAAGTTAAAAGAAAAATTTGCCGAAATTGACGAAATAGCTTTTTTCAACCAGGCAAAGGTATGCGAAGCGTTTTCGCATAAAAGAATTGCCGCGCGCCATTTTGCGGGCACAAGCGGTTATGGTTACGGCGACGAGGGCAGAGATTGCCTCGGCGAAATTTACGCGGAGGCGTTTGGCGCAGAAGCGGGCATCGTTTCGCCGCATATACTTTCGGGTACGCACGCGCTTACGGTTGCGCTGTTCGGCGTACTGCGCCCTGGCGATACGGTATTTTGCGTAAGCGGACTGCCTTACGATACCATACGCGGTGTAATTTATGGCGAAGGCAACGGCTCTTTGAAAGATTTCGGAATAAATTTCCGTTGTTGCGACCTTGCAGACGGCAAGTTTGATTTAAAAGCAATAAAAGACGGGCTTAAAGGCGCAAAAATGGTTTATATTCAGCGTTCGCGCGGATATGAACTTCGCGATGCGTTTTCTGTTGACGAAATAGGCGAAGTTTGTTCGTTCGTGCGCGAAAACGGTTTTGAGGGCTGCATTTTTGTTGACAACTGTTACGGCGAATTCGTTGAAAAGAAGGAGCCTACGGAGGTTGGCGCAGACCTTATAGTCGGTTCGCTTATCAAAAATCCCGGCGGCGGGCTTGCTCAGACAGGCGGCTATATCTGCGGCAAAGAAAAGTATATTGACCTTGTGGGCAAGCGCCTTACAGCGCCTTCGATAGGTCTGGAAGTAGGTTCGCACGCTTACGGCTATCAATATTATTATCAGGGCTTTTTTATGGCGCCGCATACCGTGGCTCAGGCGCTTAAGTGCAGTCTGCTTATCGGCGAGGCAATGGCGGGGCTAGGATATATAAATTATCCTCCTGTAAATGCTGTTCCTCACGACATAACAAGGGCAATTGAGTTTGGCGATGCCGACAAAATGGTGCATTTTATACGCGAAGTGCAGTACGCGTCCCCCGTGGACAGTTACGTTACCTGCGAGCCGTGGGATATGCCCGGCTACGACGATAAAATTATTATGGCGGCAGGCACATTCGTTTCTGGCGCGTCGATAGAGCTTTCCGCCGACGGTCCGGTAAAGCCGCCTTACATTGCATATTTTCAGGGCGGGCTTACTTACGAGCACGGTAAATACGCGCTTATGAAAATTCTTGATAAAATAGTCTGAACGGCATAAACAAGCTGTTGATGGTTAAATTTTTGTGTATCGTAAAAATAAATTTAAGATTGGCAATGAAAAAGCCGCGCAAAATTTGCTCAGCAAATTTTGCGCGGCTTATATAATTTCGGCTAATATAATTCTTAAACCTTAGTTTAATGCAGTTAGCTTTCGGTCAGTCTTTTTTATTCTTATGTATCAGAATGGCAAGTTCGTAAATAATTGCCGCGGCAGAAATGCCTGCAAGCAAGTAAAACGGGCTTTTTTCAATAAATGCTATGGCTATTGCAAATATAATCAATGCTATAGCTATAATTCTAAAAATAATGCTCTGAACCATAAAATACCCTCGCCTTATTCATTATTTGCCGCAAAGTTTGCGACAATATTATACAATATTTTAACATAATATTTGCCGCACTGTCAAAGCGGCGTTTGCAGATTTTATATAAAAGTTATAAAAGAATGCCAAAACTTAAAAAAGTTGTTAATTACTGTTGACTTGAAGTGCGGTTTAAGTATTACAATCCGATTATGATAGCTTGCAATAAAGGGCAGTTAACCATTGTTATGTAATTAAATTGTACGGAGGTATTAACATGTCGCTTACGCAAAGTGCTGAAGATTATATAAAAAGAGCGTTTGAGAACAAAAATTTAGCCGATGGGGGCAAGAATGCTTTTGTTTCTCTTGCCAGAACCGACCCCGAATTTTATGAATTTTTTGCAAACTTTGCTTTTGACGAGGTGAAAAATTCTGTTCCTGTGGACGATAAAACGGCTCACATTTGCGTGCTGGCGGTGCTTTTGGGGTGTAAGGGCGCAGATGCGTTCAGAATGATATTGCCCGCGGCACTCAATTTCGGGGTTTCGGCGCAGGAAATACGCGAAATTGTTTATCAGGGAACGGCTTACCTTGGCATTGGTAGAGTTATGCCCTTTATACATATCATGAATGAAGTGTTTTTGTCGCGCGGAATTGAGCTTCCGCTTGAAAATGTTTCAACCGCAGCGCGTAATTCGCGTCTGAAATCCGGGAATGAAGCTCAGATTGAAATTTTCGGCGAGAGAATGCGTGAATTCTGGAAAAATGCGCCCGAAGGAAGGGAACGCGTAAATTACTGGCTTGCGGACAATTGTTTCGGAGATTATTACACTCGCGGCGTGTTAGATTTTAAACAGCGCGAACTTATAACGTTTTGTTTTTTATATGCGCAGGGCGGATGCGAACCTCAGCTTGTAAGCCACGCTCAGGGCAATATGCGCGTAGGCAACGACAAGGCTTTGCTTTACAATATCGTAAGTTTATGCATACCTTATGTAGGTTACCCGCGCAGCCTCAACGCGCTTTCTGCAATAGATGCCGCAGAAAAAAATATGTGTTGAATTTTCAAGCCTGTTTTTGCAGCGTTTAAAACTTTGTTTTAATAAAGTTGCGTTATTTATTTACCGTTGATGCATAATTCTAATTTAAGTAAAAAACGACCCCCGCGCAAAGTTTTGCGC
>CAJLLH010000065.1 GCA_905207385.1 uncultured Eubacteriales bacterium | reverse complement strand
GCTCTTGTACCATCCAGTCCATGGTAGCCGTACCGTCATGCGTTTCACCGATTTTATGGTTGATGCCCGTATAGTACAGAATACGTTCTGTAGTGGTGGTTTTGCCGGCGTCGATATGAGCCATTATGCCGATATTGCGGGTATGAAGTAAATCGTATTCTCTTGCCATATGTTACTCCCGACTTTATCAGAATCTGAAGTGAGCGAACGCCTTGTTGGCTTCTGCCATCCTGTGCGTATCTTCCTTCTTCTTCACAGTGCCGCCGGTGTTGTTGAAAGCGTCCATGAGTTCAGCGGCGAGCTTTGCGCTCATACCCCTTTCGGAGCGCTTTCTGGTATTTATAACCAGCCAGCGGATTGCAAGCGTCTGCCTTCTTTCGGGCCTGATTTCCATAGGCACCTGATAGTTGGCACCGCCTACGCGCCTTGCTTTAACTTCCAATACGGGCATGATGTTGTTCATTGCCTGATTGAATATATCCATTGCGTCCTGTCCGAGCTTTTCAGACATTATTTTGAACGCGTCGTAAACAATGTTCTGTGCCGTACCCTTGTTGCCGTCGTACATGATCTGGTTGATAAGCTTTGTTACAACCTTGGAGTTATAGACGGGATCGGGCAGCACGTCCCTTTTGGGAACGTTACCTCTTCTGGGCATAACTTATCTCCTTTTTTTATTTTTTCGTTAAGGGTTAAACCTTAAATAAGCTGTTACTTGCCTTATTATATTATAAGGTAGCAATCCTTCTCCGCCCGTATACCGCAGTTTGCGGCACGCGGCGAATACTGCCTACTTTTATCGGTTAAGGGGAAGACATATTCCGAAACAAGTAGGGATTGAATCGTGATTAAGCGGCAAAGTGCCGCAGCACATTAAGCCTTGGGTCTTTTAGCGCCGTAGCGGGAACGAGCCTGCTTACGCTTTGCAACGCCTGCGGTATCGAGAGCGCCGCGCACGATGTGGTAACGAACGCCGGGCAGGTCTTTAACCCTGCCGCCGCGGATAAGCACGGAAGAGTGCTCCTGAAGGTTGTGGCCTTCGCCGGGAATGTATACGGTACCTTCCTGCTTGTTGGTAAGGCGCACACGGGCAATCTTTCTTATAGCCGAGTTAGGCTTTTTAGGCGTGGTCGTGGTAACCGAAAGGCATACGCCGCGCTTCTGGGGGCAGTTGTCGAGTATAGGCGACTTTGATTTGTAAACCTGCTTCTCCCTGCCGTGCTTTATAAGCTGATTGATGGTGGGCATTATAGTTCCTCCTTGTTTTACTCGGTCCTTTAAGGACCTGCGGAATATATCTTTTATCCGTATCACCCCTTAAATGAATACGAAAAAAAGGACTATTTTTGAGCCGTACGCGGTTCACCTGAGCATAACGACCCAAGTTAACCATAACAGCAAAGGTAATTTTACCAAACGACTTTGGTTTTGTCAACAAAATTGAATAAGTTTTATACATTTATGCCCCGCAAACGGGCTTGAAATGCGCTTTTCGCGCAATTTTTTTGAATTTTGCTTTACCGCTTTAAAGAGGCGAACAGGTTTTATGCATATAATCTGTTCGCCCGCAAAGCCGCCTCCGCGGGGTTAAATACGCAGCGTCGGCGGGAGCAATTATTGGCGCGGCTATATAATTGCGGGCATTTAAAGTCGCGCGAAGAGAAACCTGGTTTCTCAGACTCACGAAAAATGCCGCGCTCGGTCAGCGCGGCATTTCATTAACTTTTTATTAACTTTGCAGAAGCAAGTAAGGCGCGGCGCGCGCGGAAGGCGCAAGGGAGTTTACAAAGACGTAAATGACCGAGCGCACCCGTAAGCGCAACAAAGCATTGCGCCGCTTATGCAAAGTTTGGCGGAGCAAGACCTGTATATCAGTCTACTCCGATAATTTCCTGTATAAAATTCTCATAATCGTCCCTGCCAGCCTTTATGAAGTCTATAGCGGCGTATGGGTGGACGTTGTACATCCCCGTCAGAAGATACGCCGTATCGTAACCCCACCTTACCTCTTTTGCAAGGGGGTTCATGTACTCGCGTATGAATTTGAGGACGGGTTCCATTTTATATCTGGGATTTTTGAGGAAGCCTAAAAGCGCTTCGGTAAAGCAGTTGCCCGCACCCCTGCCCATGCCGCAGACGGTACCGTCGAGGTAGTTGACGCCCTTTGCGCACGCTTCGATGGTATTGGCGAACGCAAGCTGCTGGTTGTTGTGCGCGTGAATGCCGACCTGCTTGTTGTACTTTGCGGCGATGTCGAGGTAAATATCGCTTATTCTGCGTATTTCTTCGGGATAGAGCGCGCCGAAGCTGTCCACTATTACCATAACTTCGGCGGGGGACTGCGCGATTATTTCAAGAGCCTGCTTTAAATTGCTTTCCTGCGTTTTGGTGACAGCCATAACGTTGCAGCTTGTTCTGTAGCCCATTTTGGTGCAGTACTCTATCATCTCTATGGCGGAAGGAACCTGATGAACGTATGTAGCTATGCGGTACATATCGATAACCGATTCCTTTTTGGGAATCACCTCTTCCTTTAAGTCGACCCTTCCGACGTCGGACATTACGCTTATAGCCATGTCTGTTTTGTTTTCGCCGACTATCGCGCGGATATCCTTTTCTTCGCAGAACTTCCACTTGCCGAACTTGGAGGTATCGAACATCTTTTTGGAAACTTTATAGCCGAATTCCATTATATCGACGCCCGCGGCGAGGTTGGCTTCGTAAAGAGCTTTTACGAAATCGTCTTTAAAATAGAATGAATTGACTATGCCGCCGTCGCGCAGGGTGGCGTCGAGCAGTTTTACGCCCTTTCTGTATGATTGAAGGTTGCCTACGTTTTCCATAATGCTTCTCCTGTGAAGTTCAATCGGTCTTTTTTTAATGTAAGTTTTATTGTAACACGAAAAACAGAGTTTGTCAATACCCGCGCACAAACCGCCGCGCGCCGCACTTATGAAAAGCTCGGCGCGCGGCGGAATTAAAATGCACTTTCAATCAATTGAGCACGACGTCTTCAAGTTTTTTGTATTTTTCAATTGCGGCGGCGCGCAGGGCAGATATTTCAAACCCGCCCGAGAATGCATTGTCGCAGATGGCTTTAGCCGTGAAAATTACGCTTGCGGGGAACTTTAAATTGCGGATTTCGGAGAGCACTCTGCCGCTCTGGCGCGTGCCCATAAAGTCGCCGCCTCCCCTAAGTTCAAGGTCGGCTTCGGCAATCTTGAAGCCGTCGGAATTGTTCTTTATTACCGAAAGCCTTTCGCGCGCCTGAGGAGTATCTGAACCCATGAGAAGGAAACACCAACTCTTTTGCGAGCCGCGCCCCACCCTGCCGCGGAGCTGATGTAGCTGCGAAAGTCCGAACCTTTCCGCATTATATATAACCATTACCGTGGCGTCGGGCACATCCACACCCACCTCTATTACCGTGGTCGAAACAAGGCAATCGTACTTTTTAGCCTTGAAGTCAGCCATTACCGCGTTCTTTTCCGCCTCCTTCATTTTGCCGTGCAGAAGGGCGAGTCGGACTCCGCGCATTTTTGAAGAAAGCTCTTCATAGAGCTCGGTAACCGACATCACCGTGCCTTCGTCGTCGCCCTCTATTTTGGGGCAGACGAAGTAAGCCTGTCTGCCCAGCTTTGTCTGCGCGGCGATATATTCAAGCATGTCGCCGTACTTGCTAGCGGGGATTACGGCGGTGGTTATTTCCTGTCGCGCCGCGGGTTTATCCTTTATGGTCGTTATGTCGAGGTCGCCGTAGAATATAAGCGAAAGCGTTCTGGGAATGGGCGTCGCGGACATTATGAGAACGTCGCATCCCTCGCCCTTTTCCGAAAGCGAAGCCCTTTGAGCCACGCCGAAGCGCTGCTGTTCGTCGCAGACCACAAACGCGAGATTTTTAAAAATCACGTCTTTCTGAATTACGGCGTGCGTGCCGCAGATTACGTTAATTTTGCCGTTTTTGAGCTGTTTTTTAAGCTCGCGCTTTTCCGCCGCGGGGGTAGAGCCGACGAGCAGCGCGCAGTTATAATCGGGAAAATAGCGCTGAATGAGCGCAAAATTCTGACGGGCGAGCACTTCGGTAGGTGCGAGCATTACCGCCTGAAAACCAGACTTGAGCGCCATGAAAATGCCCGTAAGCGCGACTGCCGTTTTGCCGCTGCCTACGTCGCCCTGCAAAAGTCTGTTCATCTGCGAGGGCGAATGAACGTTGTCGTAAATTTCGCGCACGGCGGAAAGCTGACCCGCAGTAAACTGAAAAGGAAAGCGCGACATAAAATCGGACACATCCTTTTCTTCAACGGAATAAGTGTTGAGGCGCACCCTGTCGCCGTAGCCCTTTATTACGCGGAAGGCGGAAATAAGCAGAAAATACTCCTCCAACGCTATGCGCGCAGAAGCTTTTTTAACATCTTCCGCGCTCTGCGGGTTATGCAGGCGGCGGTAACTTTCCGCAAGAGAAACAAGAGCGTACTTGCGGCGCAGAGCTTCGGGTATGAACGTGGACGGAGTGCATTTTGCAAGCGCTTCGCGCACGGCGCTACGTACTACGTTCTGCGTAAGCCCGCCCGCGAGCGGATAGACGGGTATTATACCCTTGAGATTTTTGTTTTTATCGGCGGGCTCGAACGACGGATTGACCATTGACGCGCCCATTCCGTACCTGTTCTGCACTCTGCCGAAAAACAGATACTGACCGGGTTTCAGCTTTTGCGCGACGTACGGCTGGTTGAACCATACGGCGGTAAAAACGCAGCCCTGCTGCTGGCAGAGCGCCTTTACGTAAGGTCTGCGCGCAAAGCGGTTGAGCTCGGCGTTAAGCACCTCGCACGAAACGAGTATCTGCGAATTGTGCTCCGCCTGAGAAATGAGCGAAACTTCGGTAAGGTCGAGAAAATCGCGCGGATAAAGGCGCACCAAATCCTCGCACGTGTACACGCCGAGTTTTGCAAAGTCCTTTTCTCGCTTTTCCGATATAAATTTCAGTTCGGTAAGTTTCATATCCGCCGCAACCGCCTTAAAGTCAAACGGGGAAAGACAAAGCCTTTCCCCTCAAGTGATACATAATTGTTGAATTTATGCCCGGATTATTCCATGGAAACCATATAATAATATACAGGCTGACCACCGTAGTGGAAATCCACGTCGCATTCGGGGAATTCTTCGGCAACCTTGGCGGCAAGCGCTTCGGCGTCCTCTTCCTTTACGTCTGCGCCGTAGTACAGCGTAATCATTTCGTGGTCGTCGTTCTTCATCGCCTCGATAAGTTTTATCGTGGTTTCTTCTATCGTAGTGCCTTTGGCAAGAATCTTTTTGTTGTCCAGACCGATTATGTCGCCCGTTTTAAGCTTGAAGCCGTTCATCGTGGTGTTGCGCACGGCGTACGTTACAAGACCTGAGGTAACGTTGTCTATCGCGTGGGTCATATTGGTCTTGTTTACGGGCACGGTGGCTTCGGGGTTGAACGCGAGCGCCGCGGCAAAACCCTGAGGCACGTTTTTGGTAGGTATTACGTGTATGGTGCGGTTGGTTACAAGGTCCTTCGCCTGCTCCGCCGCAAGAATGATGTTGGAGTTGTTGGGGAATACGAACACGTTTGAAGCGTTTATCTTCTGAACGGCGCTGGCTATATCCTGCGCGGACGGGTTCATAGTCTGACCGCCCTCTATTACCCTGTCGCACATGAGGTCCTTGAAAATTTCCGCAAGGCCTTCGCCCGAGCAGATGGCAAGCATGCCCATCTCCTTCTTTTCAGCCTCGAGCTTGGCTTTGAGCTGGCGGTTTTCTTCAAGCATGTTTTCTATCTTAATTCTGTCGAGCTCGCCGAGTTCAAGCGCGTAGGAAAGCGCTATGCCGGGGGTGTTGGTGTGCACGTGAACCTTTACAAGCTCCAGGTCGCCTATACAGATTACGCTGTCGCCTATCTGCATAAGTTTTTCCTTCAGTCTGTCTATGTCGGCGAGAGTTGTCATCTGCTTTAAATGAATGATGAAATATTCGGTGCAGTACGCAAATTCTATTTCGCCGAGGTCTAAGTTAATTATATCAGAATTGTCGCCGAAGTCAGCTTCCTTTTTGGTCTGCTGGGCGTCGGTGGGAATATCGTCCGTGCCGATGTCTTCGCCCGAAACTGCCGCGAGGAAACCGCGCATGATGGTCATAAGACCTACGCCGCCGCTGTCCACTACGCCTGCCTTTTTAAGCACGGGCAGAAGTTCGGGGGTCTGCGCAAGAGCTTCGTCGCCGACTGCTATGAGCGCGGTAAAGAAGTCTACAAAATCTTTATTTTTGCTTGCGAGCTTGGGCGCAGCCTCGCTCATAAGCCTTACTACGGTTAAAATAGTGCCTTCCTTGGGTTTGGAAACGGCGCTGTAAGCTACTTTAGTGCCGGCCTCCATAGCCTTTGCAAAGGTCTTGGTATCAATGCCCTGCTGGCATTCGCGCACTACCGAGCAGATGCCGCGGAATATCTGGCTGGTTATAACGCCCGAATTGCCGCGCGCGCCGCGAAGAGCGCCTTTGGAAACGGCGTCGCATATTTCCTGAAAACGGTTGGATGAGCAGGCGTTCATCTCCGAGATGGCCGACTGCATCGTGAGCGACATATTTGTACCCGTATCGCCGTCGGGAACGGGGAATACGTTGAGGGCATCGACTTTGGCCCTGTTTATTTCAA
>CAJLLH010000064.1 GCA_905207385.1 uncultured Eubacteriales bacterium | reverse complement strand
CGGGCGGCAAAATTTTGGCGGAGTCCGGTCAAAATTTTGCCGCCCGCATTTTGTTGACAAACTCAATCGCAAACTATATAATATAGAAGTGTTAAACGTGATTCCAGCTTTACGGCGCGGAATCACGTTTGTATTATATGCCGAGAGAAGTTCGGCAGGGAGTAGAAAAAATGGCAGATCAGTATTTTGAAATGACTCAGAAAAATTACGAGGATTTGAAGAAGGAGCTCGATTACCTCGTAAAGGAAAAGCGCCCCGAAATAATAGAGCGCATAGCAGAAGCGCGCAGCCACGGCGACCTTTCGGAAAATGCCGAATACGACGCGGCGAGGGAGGAACAGCGTTCCAACGAGGGCAAGATTGCAGAGCTGGAATATCAGATCAAGAACGCCGTTATAATAGCCGAAGTTACCGACAACACCTATGTACACTTAAACAGCAAGGTAACGGTTGAAGACGAAGAATTCGGCGACAGAGAAACATACACGGTTACCAGCGTAACCGACGTAGACGTAATGGAAAACCGCATAAGCAGCGAATCGCCCGTAGGCGCGGCGCTGATGCGTCACAAGGCAGGCGACGTGGTAACGGTAAACTGCCCCGACGGCACTTCATACAAGCTTAAAATAGTTGCCATAGCTTAAAAACAAATGCACGCGCGGCAGTTTTTTTGCCGCATAAAGAGGTTTTATGGAAGAAAAGAACGTATCCCTTTCCGAAGAGGAAGAGGTTGAAAGGCTCGCCGAACAGGCTCAGATAAGAAGGGAAAAGCTTGCAAAGCTTACCGCAGAAGGCAAAAACCCTTACGAAAAAGTCAGATACGACGTAACCGCAGATTCGCAATATATCAAAGCTAATTTCGACTCGCTCGAAGGCAAGGAAGTGTCCATTGCGGGCAGGCTTATGTCCCGCCGCATAATGGGCAAGGCTTCCTTTTCGCACATCTCCGACCGCGACGGTCTCATTCAGATTTACGTAAAGCGCGACGACGTCGGCGAAGAGGCGTACACCTCCTACAAAAAGGACTTTGACATAGGCGATATCCTCGGCATAAAGGGCTTCGTGTTCAAGACCCAGACGGGCGAAGTTTCGGTGCACTGCACGCATATAGAGATGCTTACCAAAGCTCTGCGCCCCCTGCCCGAAAAGCAGCACGGTCTTACCAATATCGACCTCAAATACCGCCAGCGCGACCTCGACCTCATCGTAAATCCCGAGGTTCGCTCCACATTCGTAAAGCGTTCGCAGATAATCCGCGAAATACGTGCGTATCTCGATAACCTCGGCTATCTCGAGGTGGATACCCCCGTATTGACCACGCTTGAAATAGGCGCGGCGGCGCGCCCCTTCAAAACGCACCACAATTCGCTGGACATAGATATGTACCTGCGCATAGAAACAGAGCTCTACCTCAAAAGGCTGATAGTCGGCGGGCTCGAGCGCGTGTACGAAGTGGGCAGAATTTTCCGCAACGAGGGCATGGACGCTTTCCACAACCCCGAATTTACGTCTGTGGAAATGTATCAGGCATACACCGACTATAAGGGAATGATGGACCTTATAGAGGATATGTACCGCACCATAACCAGAAAGGTGTGCGGCACGGATAAAATAACCTATCAGGGCACAGAGATTGACATGGGCTCGCCCTGGACCCGCCTTACAATGAAAGAGGCGGTTAAAAAGTACTGCGGCGCCGACTACGACGAGTGGGCGGACGACGCGGCCGCGCGCGAGTGCGCAAAGAAGCTCGGCGCAGAGGTGGAAGAGGGCGAAAAGGCTACAAAGGGGCACGTTCTCATTGCGCTTTTCGAAGCGTTTGTAGAAGATAAGCTCGTTCAGCCCACCATAATCTACGACTACCCCGTAGAAAATTCGCCGCTTGCAAAGCGCAAGCCTTCCGACCCCGCCTTTACCGAAAGGTTCGAATACTTCATCTGCTCCAAGGAATTCGGCAACGCGTTCTCGGAGCTCAACGACCCCATAGACCAGAAGGAGAGGTTCGTAAAGCAGGTGCGCGAAAAGAGGGCGCAGGAACCCGGCTGCAACGCGCAGGTTGACGAAGACTTCATCGCCGCGCTCGAATACGGTCTTCCCCCCACGGGCGGCCTCGGCATGGGCGTGGACAGGCTGGTAATGCTTCTTACGGACAGCCCCACGATAAGGGACGTAATTCTGTTCCCCACGATGAAGCCCAAAAAGTAAAGCCGCGGAAAAATATAATTTTTCAGATAACAAAAAGGCGGGCGGCGCGCAAAGCTGTCCGCCTTTTTTTACACACGTTTGCGCCTCAAATTTTATTTACCCCGCATATATGCCGCAACGAGCGGCATAAAAAAGTGCATTCGGGCGCAATATTAAGGCGGGGATACCCCCGCAGGAGTTTTAATGAGCGTATACCGCATTTTAACCAGCATAAACAAGGGCAGGCGCGGCCACGTAAGTTTCCATACGCCCGGTCATAAGGGCGGCGGCGCGCTTTCCTCCGTTCTGCGCGTGTGCGCGGACGACGTAACCGAACTTTCCTACACAGACGATTTGTCCGACCCTACCGGCGCTATTTTGCAGGCACAGTCCGACCTTGCAATGATAGTCGGCGCGAAGCGCGCCTATATAACCACCGACGGCTCTACAAGCGGCATACTTGCAATGATGTACGCCGTAAAGGACAGGGGCGGCAAAATAATAGTGCCGCGCAACAGCCACAAAAGCGTGTGGAACGCGTGCAGACTGTTTCACCTTGAACCCGTCATAGTTCAGGGCGAAGAGCGCGACGGCGTTTTATGCGCCCCCGACCCCGCGGAAATTGCCGCGCTCGTTGCAAAAGACCCCGACATATGCGGCATGATAGCCGTATCGCCCGACTATTACGGCAACATCGCCCCGCTTGAAAAGTATGCCGAAATTCTGCATTCTGCTGGCAGGTTACTGATTGCCGACGGAGCGCATGGCGCGCACCTCGCGTTCGAAGAAGGCCGCGCGGGCTACTGCGGTTTATACGCGGATATGTGGGTGGAAAGCGCTCACAAAACGCTGCCTGCACTCACTCAGGGCGCGGTCGTTTTCCTCAACGATTTAAGGTTCGAAGAGGAGCTTAAAGACGGGCTTTCCGTCTTCCGCACAACTTCGCCGTCCTTCCCCGTGATGGCGTCGGTGGAGTTTGCCTATAAATACCTCGCCGCGCACCCCGCGGACATAACAAAGGTAAAAACAGCCGTACAGGCGTTCAAAGAAAAATATCCCGACTACAAATTTTACCCCTCAGCCGACTGGACAAAGCTCTGCCTCGACTGCGCGCCGCTGATGACCGATTCGCGCGCGCTTGCAAAGGAGCTCGAGCGCAAAGGGGTATACTGCGAGTTTGCAGACGGCAGATATATCGTTTTCTATCTTTCGCCCTGCACAAAGCCCGCGCACCTCAAAGCGCTTGGCGTCGCGCTGGAATGGGCGCTCAAACGCCGCGGCGCGCGCTCGGGCTACGTACCGCGCAGAAAAATGCCTCAGACGCCGCGCACTTTCAGCTATCTTTACGCGCTGCGCCAGCCGGCAGAATACGTGCCGCTGGATAAAAGCGTGGGCAGAATGAGCGCGTGCAACGCGGGGCTTATGCCGCCGTGCATACCAGTTATTGCCGCGGGCGAAATTATAACCGAAGCCGCCGTAAAGGCACTCAGCGGCGGGCATACTTTCGGTCTTTGCGAAGGAAAAATAAAAGTGGTGAAAAAACATGACGGGCAGATTCATAACTTTTGAAGGCTGCGAAGGCTCGGGCAAGAGCACGCAGATAAGACTGCTTTCCGAAAAGCTTAAAAACGCGGGCATTCCGCACATAGTAACGCGCGAACCCGGCGGCAGCGAAATTGCCGAAAAAATACGTTCGATAATTCTCGACGGCAAAAACACCGCTATGTGCGACGAGTGCGAAGCGCTTCTGTACGCCGCGGCGCGCGCCCAGCATTTGCGCGAAATCGTTCAGCCCGCGCTTGAAGCGGGTACATTAGTGCTCTGCGACAGGTTTGTCGATTCCTCGCTCGCATATCAGGGCTACGCAAGGGGACTGGGACTGGAATTCGTTGAAAGCATAAACAGCTTTGCAATGCGCGATTTCAGACCCGATTTAACTCTTTTTCTCAACATCTCGCCCGAAGACGCGTTCAACCGCAAGCATGGCGCAGACAAGGAAGACAGAATGGAACAGCTCGGGCTTGCCTTCCACACAAAGGTTTATCAGGGCTATTTAAAGCTCGCCGATATGTACCCCGACCGCATAGTAAAGGTGGAGTGCGGCGGCACAAAATTTGCCACCGCGCAGAATATTTACAATATTCTTTCATCGCACAAAATAATTTAAGTTTTAAAATTGCCCCGCAAATATGCGGCGGTTAATAAGTTGTAATCAATGCGCGGCATATATTGCCCCGCATATATGCCGCGGTTATTAAGTTGTACAAAATTCGCAGCACGCATTGCCCCGCAAATATAGGGCATTTATTAAGTCTTACGTAATGCGCAACGCAAATTGCCCCGCATATATGTGGCGGTTATCGGGCATTGCTGTTGCCCCGCATATATGGCAAAAACAACGCTGTATTTTATAAATTCCGCGCGGCACGCCGCGTGAGCATATGCCGCAGGCATTTTACAACGTGCGGGCGCACCGCAAATATTTTATAAGGAGTGAGAAATGGACATTTTAATAAAAAACGCCACTGCTTATAAAATTTTCTGCCGCGAGGCGGAGGCAGGCAGACTGGCGCACGCCTATATGGTCAGCTTTGAAGACGCGGCGTACCTTCGCGACGCGCTTAAAATATTCGCCGTCCGCTTTTTCGGCGCGGAGAGCGGCAAGGGGCTGGGCGGTCAGATAGAGCGCGAAGCCTTTCCCGATTGCAGAATTTACCCCGAGGCGGATAAAAAATTCAATGTAGAGGCGGCGGAAGCGCTCATTGAAGACAGCGCGATGCGCCCCGTCTACGGCGATAAAAAACTGTATGTAATAAGCTCGTTCGACGAATGTTCGGCAGTCGTGCAGAACAAGCTTTTAAAGGTAATAGAAGAACCGCCCGCGGGCGTTTCGTTTTTGCTCGGCGCAACCACGCTTTCGCCCGTTCTTCCAACAATACTTTCGCGCGTGCGCCTTCTGGAAATTCCGCCTTTTACGTCCGAACAGATTTATTCCGCGCTCGAGCGCAGACACGCCGGCGGGCAATACAACGCCCTTGCGGCGGAAAGCTGCGGCGGAGTTTTCGGCGTTGCGGTCGCGCTTGCGGAAGGACAGTTTGCCGAAGTGCATTCTGCGGCTTTGGAAATTCTTTCGGCGAAAGATGCGGGCGCGGCGGGCGTAATTTCTTTGAAGTATGCCGACAGCAAGTATAAAAAGCAGATACTTTCCGAAGTCCAGCGTTTGTGTTTTGCTGCTGCTCGCGCAAAGACGGTTGGCAACGCATCGGCAGAAAGCACAAAACTTGCCGCAAACTGGCAGCTTGCCGCACTTATAGCAGGAGCGGAAAT
The DNA here is from genome assembly GCA_905207385.1 of uncultured Eubacteriales bacterium. GTDB lineage: Bacteria > Bacillota > Clostridia > Christensenellales > Borkfalkiaceae > Coproplasma. The sequence continues at coordinate 1,194 of CAJLLH010000064.1, read as the reverse complement.
TTACGGCGGCGCAATGCGCGACATAAAATTCAACGCTTACTATTCGGCGCTTTTGTTCAGCGCCATGCTTAAGATGATAGAGGAGAATAATAAATGGCTAAAATTATCGGAGTAAAATTCAAAGACGGCGGCAAGGTATACTACTTCGCCCCCGGCGAGGGCACATATGAAGAGGGCAGCGGCGTAATAGTTGAAACCGCGCGCGGCGTGGAATACGGCACGGTAAGCGTGCCTTTGAAGGAAGTCCCCGAAGAGGAGCTCGTAGCGCCTTTGAAGCCCGTCATACGCGCCGCAACCGAAAAGGACGAAGAAACGGTGCGCCTCAACGAAGAAAAGCGCGCCCCCGCGCTTAAAACTGCTGAAGAAAAGATTGCCGCCCGCGGGCTTGAAATGAAGCTTGTGGACTGCGAATTCACCTTCGACGGCACAAAAGTAATATTTTATTTCACCGCCGACGGCAGGGTTGACTTCCGCGAACTTGTAAAGGATCTTTCCTCCGTGTTCCATATAAGGATAGAGCTCCGTCAGATAGGCGTCCGCGACGAAACGCGGATGGTGGGCGGCTTCGGACCTTGCGGAAGGGAGTGCTGCTGCGCAAGCTGCATGCCCGAATTCAAAAAGGTATCCATAAAAATGGCAAAAAATCAGGGTCTTTCGCTCAACCCCGGCAAAATTTCGGGGCTTTGCGGCAGACTTATGTGTTGCCTTGCGTATGAAAACGACTACTACGCCGAAGCCTGCAAAAAGATGCCTAAAGTCGGCGGCGAGGTAACCACGCCCGAAGGCGACGGCACGGTTGTAAACGTAAACATGCTCAAAATGGAAGTAAAGGTGCGCATAGACAAGGGCGATGCAACCGTTTATAAAGATTTCCCTGTGGACGAACTTAAGTTCAAGCGCCGCGGTCAGGACGGCAAGAAGGAAAAGGACGAGCCCGTAGACGAAGAGCTTAAAAAACTTCTCGACTGATTGTTTGTAAATTGTGGATAAGTGGTGCGCAAATTGTGCATAACAAGGCGCGATTGTGCAGATTTCAACATAGTTATAAACAACGCAAGCAACAAATTGTGGATAACTGCGCCGCGCAATATGCGCGGCGCTCTGCTTTTTCGCTATATTTTGCGCAAAAGCGACAGATAGCGCATTTAAAATGTTAATAACTATTGCGGGGCGGAAGCAAAAATGCTTCCGCCC
>CAJLLH010000063.1 GCA_905207385.1 uncultured Eubacteriales bacterium | reverse complement strand
GGAAATTTTTCCGCCGCGCCCCGTCATTTATGACTTATGCCGCAATTAATCAAGAATAGCCGTTAAATTCACGCGCCGTAAACCGCGCGGTATTCCTTCATCTTTTCAAGGTACTGCTTGCCTTCTATTATGCCGTCTTCGATTGCGCTTATTATATCCTGCATAGTTACTATGGAATAAACCTTTATGCCGAATTCCTTATAAGCTTCCTGAACGGCGGAAAGGTCGGAATTGAGCGCCTTTTCCTGTCTGTCAACGCTTATTACCATGCCTGCAACCTGAACGTTTGCCGCCTCCGCAAGCTTGGGAAGCATTTCGCGGAGCGCCTTGCCCGAAGTCATAACGTCCTCGATTATTATTACTTTTTCGCCGTCTTTAAGCTGTTTGCCTACGAAAAGTCCGCCCTCGCCGTGGTCCTTTACTTCCTTTCTGTCGAAGCAGTAATTGAGGTCCATTCCGTGGTTGTTATAAAGCGCAACCGCCGTGGTTACCGCAAGAGGAATGCCCTTGTAAGCGGGGCCTACAAGCGTTTCGCCCTCTATTTTGTTATCGGCTATGCACTCTGCATAGTATTCGCCGAGGCGAGCAAGCTGCGCGCCCGTCTTGTAGTTGCCCGTGTTTATGAAATAAGGCGCTTTCCTGCCGCTTTTAAGCGTGAATTCGCCGAACGTAAGCACGCCGTTTTCTACCATGAATTTTATAAAACGCTGTTTGTATGTAAGTTCCATAACCTGCTCCTTATCAGTTAAGTTTTAACGTATTTACAATTTCGTTCACGTCTTTGATACCGTGAGCGGAAAGCCATTCTTCCATTTCTTTGACTATGCGGGGGATGGCGTAACTGTCTGTAAAGTTAGCCGTACCAACCTGAACGGCGGACGCACCAGCCATCATGAACGCAATAGCGTCCCTTCCGCTTGTAATGCCGCCCATGCCTATAACGGGAATTGTTACCGCGTGCGAAGCTTCGTACACCATTCTTAAGGCTATGGGCATTATGCCCGCGCCCGAAACGCCGCCCGTGTTGTTGGCGATTATAGGTCTGCGCCTTTCGATATCTATGACCATGCCCGTGAGCGTATTGATGAGCGATATGCAGTCCGCGCCGCCCTTCTGCGCCGCCTGAGCGTTTACGGCTATGCTTTCAACGTTGGGCGAAAGCTTTACAATGAGCGGAGTCTTTTTAAGCGCAGCCTTGCAAAGCCTTGTAACCTCCTCCACGTTGGCAGGCTTTATGCCGAGCGCCATTCCGCCCGCGCGCACGTTGGGGCAGGAAATGTTGAGCTCTATCATATCCGCAAGCCCGTCCAGCCTTGCGCAGATATTTTCGTAATCTTCAAGCGTTCTGCCGGCGACGTTGGCTATTACAGTGGTTTTGCTTTTAAGCCATTCAAGGTCGTTTTTTATGAACTCTTCCACGCCGGGGTTCTGAAGACCTACGGCGTTAAGGATTACGCTTTTGCCCTCTGCAATTCTGGGAACGGGGTTGCCCGTACGAGGCTCTAAAGTGAGACCCTTGGTGCTTACGCCGCCTACGGCGGAAATATCGTAAAGTTCGTTATATTCCCTGCCGAAACCGAAAGTGCCGCTTGCGGCGATTACGGGGTTGGAAAATTCTACTCCGCAGATTTTTACTGATAAATTAACCATTTTTACTACCTTTTGCCGCTTTATTAGAGGACGAACCTATCACCCCGCAAAAGCGTTTGTAAGCGTTCTGAGGGTCGGCAACGCCGCGGCAGACAATTTTGCCGCCGTTTTTTAAATTAATTATTATGTTGCCGAACGCGAACTGTCCGCCGTTCTGCCTGTGCATTTTAAGTTGCGCAAGGGAAATATCGGCGGTTTTATAGCTTTTGCCGCCTATTTTAAGCTCTGCGCCAAGCTTTACTATCAATTCTTCGGGCGAGCGCATTATAAGTATGCCTTCGACCAGCAGCCAGGCAAAAAACGCCGCACAGATTACGGCTATGACTATGCCCATTGCTATGGTTGCAAGCCCTTCGGAAGTGCATATGAGGTAAATCATATACGCCAGAAGGCAGGCGCCTATGCCCGCAAGCACAAGGTCGAGCACCGCGGAATTTGTGTTGCGCTTTGCTATAACCTCGCGCTCCATTAAAGCTCTACCTCGTTTATGTCGAACACGGGACCGTCCTTGCAGACGCGCGCGTTATGGCCGTCGGTCTTTTTGCATGCGCATACAAGGCAGGCGCCTATGCCGCAACCCATTCTCTCTTCAAGCGAAACAAGGCACTTTACGCCTATGCCGCGCTCTTTGAGCGCGCTTTTAAGCGCCCTGAGCATTACGGGAGGGCCGCAGGAAATTATAAGGTCGCACTTTATGTTTTCATAATCGTTCAAAAAAGCCTGAACGGCGTTGCCGCGGAAGCCTATGCTGCCGTCGTCCGTGGCGATTGTAAGCGCGCCGCCCTTTTCAAACTTTTCCGTAAGGCAGGCGTATTCCTTGCCGCGGAAACCTATATAAGAGCGGAAATTCTTTTTGCCTGCGTACTCTTCTATCACTGCCGCGAGCGGGAAAATGCCCACGCCGCCGCCTATCACGGCAATATTTTCCGCATCGCCGAGGTCGAAACCGTTGCCGAGCGGAAGCAGAACGGAAAGCTTGTCGTCGACCTTTGCCTCGGATATTTTATGCGTGCCGTCGCCCTTTAACTGATAGCACAAAGTTACGTCAAGCCCGCTTACCGAGCATACGCCTATGGGACGCTTTAAGGGATAGGACGCGTCGCCCACGGAAAGGTTGGCAAACTGACCGCCCTTTATTTTGCCGACGGGTTCGGGAAGGGTAAGCGTTACAGACCATATTCCCTCTGCTATCGGCTTGTTTTCCTTTACAGTTGCAAGAAGTTCTTTCATTTTTTACCGCTGAAATGTGTATTTTGTAACCCGCCCGCGCGCACGGCGCGGCGGGCGGGAATATTATTTATCTGCCCATTCTGCCTAAAGTTTTGGCAAGGTCTTCGCGCATGTCGAGGCAGGCTGCGCGCGCCGCTTCGTAATAGCTCATGCCACTGTAGCGGGGCTTTTTGTATGCGCAGATTATTCCGCGCGAATTGTTGACTATGCCGCCGAGACCGCGTTCGTCAAAGCAACCCTTGATACTCTCCGCAGAGCCGCCCTGCGCGCCGTAACCGGGAATGAGGAAGAACGTGTTGGGAAGGCGCTTTCTGAGCTCCGTGCCCTGTTCGGGATAGGTTGCGCCTACCACCGCGCCGATGTCGGAATAGCCGTACTTGCCTATAAGGTCCTTGCCCCACTCTGCAACGAGGTCGCCCATATGCTCGTATACCGTTTTGCCGTTTTCAAGCTTAAGATCCTGAATTTCGCCGCTGGAAGGGTTGGAAGTTTTAACGAGAACGAACGCGCCCTTGTTGTTTGCCTTGCATTCGTCGACGAAAGGTTTGATGCCGTCCGTGCCGAGGTAGCCGTTTATGGTTACCATATCCGCGGGGAACGCGCGCATAACTTTTTCGTTTATCTGAGTTTTGCCGAGGAACGCCTTGGCATAGCAGCCCGCAGTAGAGCCGATATCGTTGCGCTTGCAGTCGGCAATTACAATCATACCCCTGCCGAGCGCATAGTTTATGGTGTAGTTGAACGCCTTCAGGCCTTCGTAGCCGTACATTTCGTAATAAGCAACCTGCACCTTTATTGCGGGCACGATGTCGCTTATTTTATCGACTATGTTCATGTTGAATTCGGTTATGGCTTCGGCTGCGCCTTCAAATGTAGCCATATCCTCGCGCATGTTGTCGGGAAGGTATTCAAAGCTTGTATCAAGCCCTACGCAGGTAGGGTTCTGCAGGTCTATTATCTTTTTGATGAGTTTATCTATCATTTCAATCCTCACACGAATTTATTTATTCTCTCTTCAAAAGGTTATTCGGCTGAATATTTTACTTCGCCGTCAACTATTGTATAGGCTATTTTGCCGTAAACTTCCGTGCCCGTGAAAGGCGTGTTCTTGCCCTTGGATATAAACTTTTCGCCGTCTATAACGTACTTAGCCGCAAGGTCGGCGATGGTTATGTCGGCAACGCCGCCTTCCTTTATTTCGCCGCCTTCAAGGTTGAGAATGCGCGCGGGCGCGCCGCTCATCCTTTCTGCAAGTTCGGGAAGGCTGAGTTCGCCTTCCTTTACAAGCTTGGTGTACGAAAGCGAAAAGCTGGTTTCTATTCCGCTTATGCCGAACGCCGCAAGGCTGTATTCAACCTGCTTATCCTTTTTGCCGTGGGGCGCGTGGTCGGTTACTATGCAGTCGAGCGTGCCGTCATTGAGCGCAGCTTCAATCGCCTGCCTGTCGCGCTCTTCCCTTATGGGAGGATTTACCTTGGTGTTGGTATCGAAATCCCTTATGATATCGTCGGTGAGCCAGAAGTAATGAGGGCAGCTTTCCGCCGTTACCTTTACGCCGCGAGCCTTTGCGCTGCGGATTATTTCCACGCCGCTGTATGTGGATACGTGGCAGATGTGCACGGGGATATCAAGACTTTCGGAAAGGGCAATTTCGCGCGCTATCATTATGTCTTCCGCCGCGCGGATGCTGCCTTTAAGTCCCGTTATGGTAGAATTGAGGCCTTCGTTGACTACGCCGCCGTCAACAAGGTTGGCGTCTTCGCAGTGAGCGAGGCACTTTAAGTTGAAGTCGTTTGCGTACTCCATTGCAAGGCGCATAATCTTGGAATCCATTACCGACCTGCCGTCGTCGCTTATGGCAACGGCGCCCGCTTCAGCCATTTTGCCGATTTCTGCAAGCTCTTCACCGCTCTCGCCCTTGGTTATGCTGCCTATGGGGTGAACTTTGCAAAGGTTTACCTTTTCCGCCCTGTATTTTATATATGTGGTAACAACGGCGTTGTCGCACACGGGATTGGTGTTGGGCATGCAGCATATCTGAGTGAAGCCGCCCGCTACCGCCGCCTTGCTTCCGCTTTCAATGTCTTCCTTGCCCTCGTAGCCCGGTTCGCGGAGATGAACGTGCATATCGATAAGTCCGGGGAATACGTGCAGACCTTCGGCGTCAAGCACTTCGCAGTCGGCGGGAAGATTTTCGCCTATCTTTACTATTTTGCCGTCCTCAACAAGCAAGTCGCATTTTTTTACGCCGTCTTTGAAAACTACAGAACCGTTCTTGATTACGTATTTCATAAATTGTTCTCCCTGTATTCCTTCAGAAGGCTTAAAATAGCCATTCTGGTGGCAAGTCCGTTTGTTACCTGCTCGTTTATTCTGCTGCTTTCGCCGTCTATGAGCGAGGGCGTAAGCTCTATGCCCCTGTTTACGGGACCGGGGTGCATTATTATAGCGTCCTTTGCGGCGAGGGAAAGCATCTTGTCCTTTACGCCGTAAAACTTGCTGTATTCAGAAAGCGAGGGGAACAGTCCGCCCTTCTGGCGCTCGAGCTGTATTCTCAGTCCCATTACGCCGTGCGCGCCCTCTATCGCCTCCTCCATCGAAGTGCAGACGTGCGCGCCGAGTTTTTCAATCTCTTTAGGCATGAGGGTTGAAGGCGCATACATGTAAACTTCCGCGCCAAGCTTTTTAAGACCGAAAAGATTGGACTTTGCAACGCGGCTGTGCTTTATATCGCCGAGGATTGCAACTTTGAGCCCCTCTATTCTGCCGAAGTGTTCGCGCAGGGTCAACATATCAAGAAGCGCCTGGGTGGGGTGTTCGTTCATTCCGTCGCCCGCATTAACTACCGATGCGTGCACGTTTTTTGCAAGAAGCGCGGGCGCGCCTGCGAGCGGATGACGGATTGCAATGAAGTCTATCTTCATGGAATCGAGCGTTTTGCCCGTATCGATTAACGTTTCGCCCTTCTGCACAGAGCTTGACGCGGCGGCAATGTTTACTTCGTGAGCGCCGAGGTATTTGCCCGCAAGCTCGAACGAGGTGCGCGTTCTGGTGCTGTTTTCATAGAAAAGCGTGATAAGCGCCGTGCCGGAAAGCGTTTTTTCCGACTTTCTGCCGCTTATAAGAAGTTTTTTCATTTCGGCAGCACGGTCTAAAATTTCAAGTATTTCCTCCGCCGAGGTGTGATAAAGTCCCAGCAAGTCTTTTCCTTTAAGCATAAAATCCTCTTTACTGAAATTTTTTTGCGTTTTGAATTTGTGTTTTTGTACGGCGAACGGGTTGCGATTTACACAAAAAAAGCGGCTATTCCGCACGGCAACAGTTAAAACAACTGCAAAGCCGAACGGTAAGTCCGCCCTGAATTATGCCTATCGATTTTATGCGGGGCACGTTTCCCCTGCGTTTCAGCCGAAATCGCCATAGTCATCTCTTGAAAAAATACGGCTTGCGCTAACCTGCGGCTTTATTCCGCAACACAGCGCGCCTGTACCTTGTTGTTATCGGTGAAGATTATATCATACCCGAAAGGTAATGTAAAGTAAAATACAAAATTTAACGGCGGAAATTTACGCGCCGCCAACCTTTACCGCGCTACAGTCAGCATACGCGCAGCTGAACTTAATATTCAAAGCCGAAAACCGCAATTCAAAACAACCCCGAAAATTTTCTATTCGGAAGACTGAACGGAGCGCAAGCAATATAAGCTATACCATAATATTTAAGTAACTTTTATGACGCTAGTTAAAAAGTCGCCGCATATTCAAGTAACTTTTATACGCCCTTATTGCACTCGTTAAAGAGCACCGAATATTTATATACTCTCTTGTTAAAGAGACGCCGTACGTCCAAGTAACTTTTATATGAGCCAGTAAAAGCCGCCTTAAATAACATAAAAAGCCGCCGTCCGCG
>CAJLLH010000062.1 GCA_905207385.1 uncultured Eubacteriales bacterium | reverse complement strand
AAAGCGGCAAGCACGAAACGTATCTTTCGGTAATTCCCGAACTTGAAGAAGTCGGCGAAAACGAGCTGTGCTACGTAAAACTGCAGTTTACCGATATCGACGGAATATGGAAGCCGCTTGCGCGCGGACACGTAACCGTAAAGGTTCAGGGCGGCGAACTTCTTGCACTCGGCAGCGCATGCCCTTACAACAAGGAAGGATATCTTAAAGACGAGTCCGACACTTATTTCGGCGAAGCGCTTGCAATAATACGTCCCTTCAAGGGCGCGGAAAAAATTGTGCTCGACGCTTCCAGCGCATACGGTCCCGCGCATGCAGAAGTAAAGTGCAAATGGTAAAAGGCGCGGCAGTATGCCGCAACTATTAAAGTTTTAAAGCGGTTATGCCGCAAAAAATAAAGTTAAGAAGCAGAAAAAATGGATAAACTAAGCGCTGTAATTGATAAACTTGTTTTTTACGCGCGCAAAAATCTCGGCCTTGCCGCCGAAAACGAAATTTACGCGCGTAACGCCGTGCTTGATGTGCTCGGCTCGCCCGATTACGCTTACACCGCGCAGAAATGCGCGGATTCCACGCCCGAAAAATTGCTTGAAGAGCTGTTTTCCGCGTGCGAGGAGGCGGGCATTTTCACCGAGGACGAAAGGGAAGAGTACGCCGATAAGGTTATGGGCGCGCTCACCCTTTCCCCGCGCGATATAAACAAAGCTTTTGCGCGCAGAATGCGCGTAAATTCAAAAGCCGCAACCGATTGGTTCTATACATATTGCGTAAAGAACGACTACGTCAAAAAGAGCAAGCTCGATAAAAATCCCCGCTTTGAAGAGGGCGGACTGATTGTAACCATAAACAAGGCAAAACCCGAATTCCGCGACCCCAAAAAGGCGGCAAGCGGCAATTCGGTTAAGGGCGGTTACCCCAAGTGCGCCATCTGCCGCGAAAACGAGGCTTGCCCCGTGCGCAACAAGCGTACCCTTCGCACGGTAAGCCTTACGCTCGACGGCGAAAAGTGGTTCTGGCAGTATTCGCCCTATGGCTATTTCAATCAGCACGGCATTGCGGTAAATTGCGAACACACGCCCATGCACGTGGACAGAAGCACGTTTGTAAAGCTTACCGATTTTGTGGATATGTTCCCGCATTACTTCATCGGTTGCAACGCGCCTCTTCCCAGAATAGGCGGAAGCGTGCTTGCGCACGACCATTTTCAGGGCGGCGGCGAAATTCTGCCCATGCATATGGCGCATTCGTATAAATTGCTTGCGCGCGGCAACTTTGATGGCATTGCCGAAATTCTTGACTGGCCCGGCACGGTTATAAGGGTGGTCTGCAAAGATAAGCAGAAACTTGCCGACGTCTGCGAAGAAATCCGCGCGAAGTGGGTTGACTTCCGCGACGAAAGCCTCGGCATTATCCCTTACGACGAGCAGGGCGCGCACAACGCGGTAAGCCCTACCGTCATAAAAACGCCGCGCGGCTACGAAATGAACATAATTCTTCGCAGCAACGTAACAAGCGAAAAGTACCCCGACGGCGTTTTCCACGCTCACCCCGAATTCCATTCGATAAAGAAAGAGTCGATAGGCCTTATCGAGGCGCAGGGCTTGTTCATTCTTCCGGGAAGGCTGGAAAAAGAGCTTTCCGCTGTGGAAGAATTTATTGCCCGCGGCGAGCAATTGCCCGCGGAATATGCCGCATTCAACCTCGTTTACGAGGAGGCGAAAGCCATTTTTGAACGCGACGGCGGAAGCGTGTCTTCGGCGATGAAAAAAGAACTCGGCAGCATATGCGGCCGCATACTTGAAAATACGGCCGTGTTCAAAGATAAAAATCTTACCGTAAAATTTATGGAGGAGCTGGGGTTTAAAGCATTATGATACGCGAACAAGATTACCAATACAAAGTAGCGGCATCGGGCCGCGTCAACATCATCGGCGAGCACATAGACTATTGCGGCGGCAAAGTTATGCCCGCTGCGCTTTCGCTTAAAAATACTGTATATGTGCGCCCCAACGGCACGGATAAAATCAACGTAAGCTGGACTACTCTGCCCGATACCGTAAGTCTGGATATTTCCTCGCTCGATAACTACAGAGACCTTAAGTACGGCAACTATCAGGCTGGCAGCGCGCTCATGTGGCAGAGGGCGGGGCATAAAATCGTCGGATGCGACATTCTTTCCGATTGCAAAGTGCCCTTCGGCAGCGGACTTTCTTCTTCCGCCGCCATAGAAGTTTCCACGATAGCCGCGCTCGCCACCGTTGCGGGCGAAAAGTTCGACAACGTTGAAGTCGCGCTCGCCGCGCAGAGGGCGGAAAGGGAGTACGCGGGCGTCAACTGCGGCATTATGGACCAGTATGCTTCGGCGTGCGGCAAAAAGGGCATGGCTATGCTGCTCGATTGCAAAACGCTTGAATGCGACTATATACCCATGAACCTCGGCGGATATTCGCTTGTTATTGCCGACTGCTGCAAACCGCACAGCCTTATGGACAGCAAGTATAACGAGCGCCGCAGCGAAACGGAAGAGGCGCTTAATATGCTCAAAAAGAGGCTTGACATAACCTGTCTTGCCGACGTAACGCTTTCGCAGTTTTCGCAGTATTGCTATATGTTGCCCAAGGTTTTAAGAATGCGCGCATCGCACGTGGTTAACGAATGTTACCGCGTAAAAACGGCGGAAGAGGCGCTCAGGGTAGGCAATATCGCGCTTTTGGGCAAACTAATAAACCAGTCGCACGCATCGCTTAAAAATCTGTACGAAACTACGGGTTTCGAGCCCGATATTCTTGTAGAGGCTGCTCAGGCTCACCCCGCGTGCATAGGCTCGCGCCTTACGGGCGGAGGGTTCGGCGGCTGCACCATTTCGCTTGTAAAAACGGAATTCATTGAAGAGTTTGAAGAGTATCTTTTAAAAACTTATGCCGAGCGCACAAGCTACCACGCAGTGTGCTACAATACAGAAATTTCAGACGGAATAACGGTAGAAAAAATCAGATGACCTCATCTTTTAAAAATTTCCGCGGACGGCCTGCAAGCATTTACGAAATAAACGGCGGAAATATAATTGCGGGTATTGCCGATCTGGGCGCGTCCGTTCAGTATCTGAAGGTGAAAACCGAACAAGGCTGGCTGGATTTATGCCCCGGGTTCGACGACGCCGAGGAATACATTTCGAGCGGAACTTGTTTCGGCGCGACTATAGGCAGGGTGGCTAACCGCATAAAGGGCGCAAGCTTTTCTTTGAACGGCAAAAATTACGCGCTTTCGCGCAACGACGGCGATAACTGCCTGCACGGCGGCGCGGAAGGGTTCGATAAAAGGTTTTTTAAAGTAAATTCGTGCGGCAATATGCTTGAATTAACGCTTGAAAGTGCCGACGGTGATATGGGTTTTCCGGGCAATTTAAAGCTTAAAGTGCAGTATGTTGCGGAGGAATGCGCGCTTACGGTGCGCTACAGCGCAGTCAGCGATAAAGATACTCTGTGGGCGCCCACCTGTCACCTTTATTTTAACCTCGACGGCGCGCAGAGCGGCGATTGCCTTAGTAATATGCTTAAAATAAACGCCAAAAAGTTTACGCCTTCGGCAAAAGGGCTCGTACCCACGGGCGAAATAAAGCCCGTGTACGGCACGCCCTTCGATTTTACCGATTTCAGGGCGATAGGTCAGCGCATAAACTGCGGCGACGAGCAGCTTGTAATTGCGCGCGGCTACGACCACAACCTTGTGCTTGAAGGAAGTTGCGCCGCGACGGCTTACGGCACTGAAAGCGGCGTAAAGCTTGATGTTTATACCGATATGCCGGGGCTTCAGCTTTACAGCGGCAACTATCTTAACGGGCGTTCGCGCTTCGGCGCTCTTCGCCCTTATTCGGCTTTCGCGCTGGAAGCGCAGTATTTCCCCGACGCGGCAAATATTCCCGCGTTTGAAGCGCCCGTTTTAAAGGCGGGCGAAGTAAAGTCGCATTACATCAAATACGTTTTCAGTCAAATCAAAAATGTCTGAACGGCGCAAAAGCCTCCTGTCTCGTGCGTTTAAGCGCCCTGCGGGCGGGCTTTTTATTTTGCGAGGGAGTATATGAAATATCTGGTAACGGGCGGCGCGGGGTTCATAGGCAGTAATTTTATTTACCATATTCTTGCCGAACACCCCGAAGACCGCGTAGTATGCCTTGATAAACTTACATATGCGGGCAACCTTGTAACTTTGGAAAGGGCTTTTGCCGACCCGCGTTTTTCCTTTGTCAAGGGCGATATTTGCGATAAGGCGGCGGTGGATAAGCTTTTCGCTCGCGAAAAATTTGACTTTGCGGTAAATTTTGCTGCGGAAAGCCACGTGGACAGAAGCATATCCGCCCCTCAGATTTTTTTAACCACAAATGTAATCGGCACTCAGGTGCTTCTGGATGCAAGCCTTAATTACGGCGTAAAAAGGTTTCACCAGATTTCCACTGACGAGGTATACGGCGACCTGCCGACAGACAGCGGCGCGGCGTTTAGCGAAGTTTCTCCGCTGCGCGCGTCCAGTCCGTACTCGGCAAGCAAGGCGGCGGCAGACCTGTTGGTTATGGCATATTGCCGCACGTATGGCGCAAATGTAAGCATTTCGCGCAGTTCAAACAACTACGGTGCGTATCAGCTCCCCGAAAAGCTTATTCCGCTTACAATTCAGCGCGCGCTTGCGGGCGAAAGCATACCCGTATACGGCGACGGGCTCAACGTGCGCGACTGGCTGCACGTCAAAGACCATTGCCGCGCCGTTGACCTTATTATAAGGCGGGGAAGAGCTGGCGCAATTTACAACGTGGGCGGCGGCAACGAGCTTGCCAATATCCAAATAGTCAGGCGCGTTTTAAGCTTGCTCGGCTGTTCGGAAAGCCTTATAACTTATGTTGCGGACAGAAAGGGGCACGACAGGCGCTACGCCGTGGATTGTTCAAAAATCCGCGGCGAGCTCGGCTGGACGCCGCAGACGGACTTTGACGCGGGACTGGAAAAGACGGTGCGCTGGTACGTAAAAAATACAAAATGGCTTAGGGCAGTTTCGTCAAAAAATTTCTGATTTTAATCGTTGTGGCTGTTTGCCTTAGGAAAAGACAAGTCGGGAGGGGTTATGCAATACCTTGAAATTAAAGGAGTAAACAAAAAGATATCGCGCATTTTCTGCGGAACGGCAACAAAGCCTTACAATCTCGGCGGCGATTGTTGTGATATATTCGACAGCATGCTTGCTCTCGGCGTAAACGCTTTCGACACGGCAAGGGTGTACGGCGGCGCGGAGCGCGCCCTCGGCAAGTGGATAGCTCGTGGCGGCGTGCGCGAAAAGATAGTAATACTTTCAAAATGCTGCCATCCGAATATTTTGGGCGTTAAAAGGGTGAACGCGCGCGCAATGCGCGCCGACCTTAAAAGGTCGCTTGAAGAGCTCGGAACTGATTATATAGACATTTATCTTCTGCACAGGGACAACCCGTCCGTGCCCGCGGGCGAAATAGTTGAGGAGCTTAACGCCATTCACGCGGAGGGCAGAATAGGCGCATTCGGCGGCTCTAACTGGACGCATGAAAGGCTTGAGGCGGCACAGGAGTACGCTTACAGCCACAACCTTATCGGTTTTTCGGTATCCAGCCCCAATTTCAGCCTCGCCGAGCAGGTGCGCGATATATGGGGTGGCGGAGTAAGCATTTCGGGCGAAAGCGGCGCGGCGGCGCGGCAGTGGTATAAAAAAAGCGGAATGGCGGTCATAGCTTATTCTTCGCTTGCCAGAGGACTCTTTTCGGGCAAGGCGAAAAGCGCTGACCCCGTCGGCGCGCGCGCAGTTTTAGATGAATTTGCCATCAAGGGATATTTCAGCGAAGAAAATTTTGTGCGCCTTTCACGCTGCGAAGAGCTGGCGCGAATAAAGGGGGTAACCGTGGCGCAAGCCGCGCTTGCCTACGTATTGTGTCAGCCGTTCCCTTCGTTTGCGGCGGTAAGCTGTTCCCGTGCGGAGCGAATGAGTGAAAATTTAAGGTCGCTCGACGTGCATTTTACGGCGGACGAAATTGCTTATCTGGAACTTGAAAAAGACAGTTTGAACTGAATAAATTTATATTGGTTGCGGCATATTGCGGCACGTTTTGCGTGCCGCGGCAATCGGGAGCTATAGAATGGCATACAAAGTAAAGGGTAAAATCGTAGTTATAACAGGCGCGACTTCGGGTATAGGCAGGGCTACGGCAGAGCTGTTTGCGGAAAACGGAGCGCAGGTAATATGCGTAGCGCGGCGCAGGGCGCAAGACTTTTACAGCATACCCGCAGACATAACAGACGCCTCCGCCGTTAAAAACGCGGTGGCTGAAATAAAAGAAAAATTCGGCAGAATAGACGTGCTTATTAACAATGCGGGAATGGGCATTTCGGGTGCTGTTGAAGATACCGAAATTTCTGACGCGCACGCCATATTCGAACTTAACTTTTTCGGCGCGCTGAACATGATTAAAGAGGTCGTACCCGTAATGCGCGAATGCGGCGGCGGGACGATTATAAATATAAGCTCCGTCGCGGCAGAACTGGCAATACCTTTTCAGTCCTTTTATTCGGCAACAAAAGCCGCGCTTTCTTCGCTTTCGTCGGCGTTGCGCGGCGAGCTTGCGCCCTTCGGAATAAAGGTCTGCGCAATTCTTCCCGGCGACGTTAAAACAGATTTTACTTCTTCGCGCCGCAAAAATGCTTGCGATAACCCCGCTTACGGCGACAGGGTTACCCGCTCGGTTGCCGTCATGGAAAAGGACGAGGAAAACGGTATGCCGCCCGAAAAAGTCGCAAAGTTGATTCTGAAACTCGGGGAGAAGAAAAAACTGAGACCCCTTTATAC
>CAJLLH010000061.1 GCA_905207385.1 uncultured Eubacteriales bacterium | reverse complement strand
TATCTGCCGCCGCGCGGGCTTTTACGCTGAGTATTAAGCGGGCTTTTGCACGGTATATTAAAAATGATAAAGTTGCCCCCTGTTGCCGCATTAAAATTTTAAGTTTATTTATAATGTAAATAAAACGTTTACATGCGGTGTTCGCGCTCGGCAATTATTCTGCCCGACTGACCGTCTACAAGGAATGCGTTAATCGTGCCTTCGCGGTCGCATATTCCAACGTAGTAGTAGCATTTTTCGTCGTATAGAAGCCTTATGAAAATTTCGCCGTTGAATATGCCGTTTTCAGTAAGTTCGTCAAATAAAGTTCCTGCATGTTCCTTTACGCACTCAAGCGCTTGTTCGCAGGAAATAAGTCCGTCGGTTACAACACTTAACAGTTTGTACTCCGTTGCTTTTCCGTCGCAATCGAGCGAAACGGTTATTTCGTTGCCGTCGAATGAATTTCCGCTGAAACTTATGTACCAGCAATCGCGTACGGTGAGGTAGCTCATTTCGCCGCCCTGAAAACTTTCCGAATTTATCGTCACCTTTTCGCAGTCGCCGCTTAACTTTGCGTAAATTTCAACAAGCCCGTTTACGTTCCCTTTAATTCCGTCGGCAACATAAGGCGATTCTTTGTCCGAGCAATAAAGCTTGATTTCGGTATCGTCGCCGCCGTAAAGGTAAACGTCGTATCTTTTCTCGGAAATGTAATCCGAATAGTCGGTATGCTTTGCGCAGCCGACTGCGCCTGCAGTGCAGACAGCCGCAAAAACTGCGGGAATAATAAAAAATTTTTTCATATTACATTATACTGCGCTGTTTGGCGTTTATGAATGTTTTTCAAACAGTTGCATTTTATTTCGCCTTGTGATAAAATGAATAAAATATAAAAACAGAATAAAGTTTCTGTTTATAAATAACCGCCGTAATCAAGTGCGCGGCAATAAAGCTAAGCTTGTGCGCGGCGATATCCGCACGGTAAATACCTTGAAACAGATTATCATAAAGTCTGCCCTCACGACGCTCGGAATCGTTGCCGGGTGCGCGGTGGTAGTGTTTGCGATATTAAGCGTCGGCTTCCCCGGAACGCTCTGCGGCTGGTGCGAACAGCTCGGAAATTACGGTTTCGCCGTAAAGTACGCTTCGCTTTATTATTCATATACAGAAGACATCGCCGACCTGGCCCGCTGCGCAGACGACAGTATCCTTGCTGAAAACGACGGCTACATAATTGAATATTGTACCAAGCTTGTAGATGAAGACGGGTTTGCGGAATATTGCGTATTGCGCGACGAACAGATATCCGAAAGTCAGCCGTGGATTACTTTCAGTTACAGGCAGTACATATACGGCGCCGTATCTTCAGCGCACTACCGCGAAGGCGACATTCAGACGGCGCTCGGCTTTGCCGTTCAGTCGCTTGATTCCGATTTCGACAGAAACAACTTTTCTGCCGACGGGGATTATTCCATAACGCAGTTCCCCATAAATAATGCGCTCGGCTCTCTTTCTTTAAGAGTTGCACAAAATAAAGATACTGCGGCGGCGGAAAGCGTTCTTTCAGTTCTCGGCAACGTAACTTGTTCGGACGAAGACGAACAGCGTTACCTTACCACGCTGATTAACGCGCTCGGCGCGCTGTAATGCTTTGTCATCATATTTAGTTATAAATTTACACATATATATTTTCAGTATTCAGGAGAAAGACTAATGAGTAAAATTGTCAAAGAAGCGTTGACGTTCGACGACGTACTGCTTATTCCCGCGGCTTCAGACGTACTGCCCTCCACAGTAGATCTCAGCACAGTTCTTGCCCCGGGCATTAAACTCAACATTCCCCTCATAAGCGCCGCAATGGACACCGTTACGGAAAGCAAACTTGCCATAGCAATGGCAAGGGAGGGTGGCGTAGGCATTATTCATAAGAATATGTCTATCGAAGAACAGGCGTCGCAGGTGGACAAGGTTAAAAGGAGCGAGCACGGCGTCATAACCGATCCGTTCTTCCTCACTCCCAACGAACCCGTTTCGGCAGCTATCGCCCTTATGGAAAAATACCGCATCAGCGGCGTGCCCATTACGGAAGGCGGCAAGCTCGTAGGCATCCTTACCAACAGGGACCTTCGTTTCGAAACGAATTTCGATCAGCCTATCTGCAACATAATGACTAAGGATCACCTTGTCACCGCGCCCGAGGGTACTTCGCTTTCCGAAGCGCAGAAAATTCTCGGCAGACACAGAATAGAAAAACTTCCCATAGTAGATAAAAACGGCTATCTCAAAGGTCTTATCACCATAAAGGATATCGAAAAAGCCATTCAGTACCCCAACAGCGCCAAGGATAAAAACGGCAGACTTCTTGCGGGCGCAGCCATCGGCGATTCTCCCGACGTGCTCGACAGGGTTGCCGCGCTCGTTGCGGCTAAAGTGGACATCGTCGTTCTCGACTCCGCTCACGGTCATAACTCGCGCATTATCGCGGCTGTATCCAAAGTCAAGAAGGCGTTCCCCGACCTTCCTTTGGTTGCGGGCAACGTTGTAACGGCTGCTGCAACCAAAGCCCTTATCGATGCGGGCGCAGACGTCGTAAAGGTAGGCATGGGCCCCGGCTCGATATGCACTACCAGAATAGTTGCGGGTATCGGTATGCCTCAGCTTACCGCAGTTATGGACTGCGCAGAGCAGGCAGACAAGATGGGTAAAAAAGTCATCGCCGACGGCGGCATTAAGTATTCGGGCGATATAGTAAAGGCAATAGGCGCAGGCGGCGCGGCTGTTATGATAGGTTCGCTGTTTGCCGGCACCACCGAATCTCCCGGCGAGCTTGAAATATATCAGGGCAGGTCTTTCAAGTCCTACCGCGGCATGGGTTCGCTTCCCGCAATGGCTAGCGGCGGCAAAGACAGGTACTTCCAGTCGGGCGCAAAGAAGTTTGTTCCCGAAGGCGTTGAAGGCAGGGTTCCTTACAGGGGCGCTCTTGCAGACATCATCTATCAGCTTATGGGCGGACTGCGCTCAGGTATGGGCTATACGGGCATGCACAACATAGACGAGCTCCGCACTAAGGCTCAGTTCGTAAAGATGACTTCCGCATCGCTCACCGAATCGCATCCTCACGACATAAACATCACCAAAGAGGCGCCCAACTACTCGCCCAAGAACTGATTACCAGAAGGCTTTTTACAGGCGGAAGTATTTTGCTTCCGCCGTAAAATATTTTAAACGGCAGAATTTACCTGCGGCATGAATATGCCGCGATATAAAAAACTCATAAGGAATTTACATACTATGCAGCGCGAAAGAGTTCTGGTACTCGACTTCGGCGGTCAGTACAATCAGCTAATTGCAAGGCGCGTGCGCGAGCAGAACGTTTACTGCGACCTCGTGCCGTGCGACATGACTATTGAAAAAATAAAAGAGTACGCCCCCATAGGCATAATATTTACGGGCGGACCCAACAGCGTATACGATGCGGAAAGCCCCAAGGTTAACCCCGAAATTTTTCAGCTGGGCATACCCGTGCTCGGCATATGCTACGGTTGCCAGCTTACGGCATACCTTTTAGGCGGCGTTGTTGAACGCGCCGACACTTCAGAATACGGCAAAGCCGAAGTTTACTGCAAAAACAGTGCGCTCACGAAGGGCGTGCCCGAAACTTCGGTCTGCTGGATGAGCCATACCGACAGAATAACCCGTCTTCCCGAAGGCTTCGATATGATAGCTCATTCTGATAACTGCCCTTACGCGGCGTTCGGCAGTGCTGAGCGCAAAATTTACGGCGTTCAGTTCCACCCCGAAGTGCAGCATACCGAATACGGCACTCAGATGCTCCGCAACTTCCTTTACGAAGTATGCGGCGCGCACGGCGACTGGACAATGTCGGGCTTCGTTGCCGAAAAAATAAGCGAGCTTAAAGCTAAAATAGGCGATAAAAAGGTTCTTTGCGCAATGTCGGGCGGCGTTGACTCTGCCGTGGCGGCAACGCTTATACACAAAGCCGTAGGCGATAACCTTACCTGCGTGTTCGTCGACCACGGTCTTTTAAGAAAGTACGAAGCGGACGAGGTTATGTCTGTATTCAAAGACGGTCTCGGTATGAACCTTATCAAGGCCGATGCGGGCGCGGTGTTCCTTGCCAAGCTCAAGGGTGTAACCGACCCCGAAACAAAGCGCAAGATAATAGGCGAAGAGTTTATACGCGCGTTTGAAAAAGAATCTAAAAAGATAGGTAAGGTTGATTACCTTGTTCAGGGCACTATTTACCCCGACGTCATCGAAAGCGGCAAGGGCAAATCTGCCGTCATTAAAAGCCATCACAACGTAGGCGGTCTGCCTTCCGTTGTCGATTTCAAAGAGATTATAGAGCCCTTGCGCGACCTTTTCAAAGACGAAGTGCGCAAGGTAGGCTTCGAGCTCGGTCTGCCTAAAAGCGTTGTAATGCGCCAGCCTTTCCCCGGTCCCGGACTTGCCATAAGAATTATGGGCGAAGTTACCGAAGAAAAGCTTGAAACTCTGCGCGATTCAGATTATATTCTGCGCGAAGAGATTGCTAAAGCTGGTCTTGACGATAAAATCTGGCAGTATTTCACCGTAATAACCAACAGCAAGACGGTGGGCGTGCAGGGCGATTTCCGCACTTACGAAAATGTAATCGCTATCCGTGCCGTAACGTCGGTAGACGCAATGACGGCTGACTGGGCGCGCATTCCTTACGATGTGCTTGAAATAATTTCCAACCGCATAGTAAACGAAGTGCGTCACGCAAATCGCATAGTTTACGATATAACATCCAAACCCCCCGCAACTATCGAATGGGAGTAAAAATTGAAAGGTCCGCAAAGTTTTGCGGGCCTTTTGGTTGCCATAAATTTATTTAAGGATACGGTATATTGTCGCTGTATCATATCTGATATGCGGGGAGAAGATTGTGCAATTAAGAAGGTATAAACAATCGGACTGCCGCGAACTTGCCGAGCTGTTTTACAACACCGTGCACACGGTCAACGCAGCCGATTACAACAATGAGCAGCTCAATGCGTGGGCAACCGGGCACGTAGACCTTGAAGCCTGGAACAAGTCGCTGCAGGAACATTACAGCATTGTAGCCGTTGATAAAGGTATAATTGTAGGTTTCGGCGATATAGACCAAACGGGATATCTCGACCGCTTGTATGTTCACGCAGATTATCAGGGCAGGGGCATTGCTACGGCAATCTGCAATAAACTTGAGCAAAGCGTAAGCGGTAAAATAGTTACACACGCTTCCGTTACCGCAAAGCCTTTTTTTGAGAAAAGAGGTTACAAGGTTATTAAAGAACAGAGTGTGGAACGGCAGGGAGTTTTCCTTACTAACTTTGTAATGGAAAAAGCAAACTGAATTTGCTAACCTGAATATATTTAAGAAGGTATAAATATGGAATACAGAGTTTTTTCTGATAAAATCGTTGCCCGCATAGACAAAGGCGAAGAAATATGCGCAACGCTTAAAGCTATATGCCTTAAAGAAGGGGTAAGCCTTGCCACTGTTTCAGCCATAGGCGCGGTAGGTCAGTTTACTGTGGGCGTTTTTTCCCCCGAAAATAAAACGTACAAGGCAAACACTTTCAGCGGCGATTATGAAATTGTTTCTTTGCTCGGCAACGTTACGGAAAAAGAGGGCGAATTTTATTCCCATCTGCACATGAGTGCAGGCGACAGCGAAGGCAGAGTATTCGGCGGACATCTGAACAGTGCCGTAGTTTCCGCTACATGCGAAATGGTTATTGAAGTGCTTGAAGGTCGCATAGACCGCAAGTTCAGCGAAGAAATCGGTCTTAACCTTCTTGAATTCTGATTTATCAGTCAAAATTAATGGGATAACGTTAAAATGCGTGCTTTGCTTGCGTGAACAAGTGCTGGCGTCTGCACGTTACGGTGAATTTTAATTATGGAAATAAATGTTGAAGAGCTTCTCGGCGGGCTGAATTTTCAGCCGATAGGCGAGCATAACGGAATAATCAAGCGCATTAAGGGCGTAATTTCCAACACCAAGCCCAATCCGCAGAAACTTTTTGTTGCGGAAGGCATATGGCTTGCGTCAATGTGTCTTAAGTTCGGCACTCATATAGAAAGTCTCATAGTCTGCCCTGAGCACGTGCGCACGCCCGAAGTGGCAGAACTTATAAAAAACCTTTCCGCGCGCACGTCTGACCGCTTTTCTGTTTCGGCTAAGACGTTCGAAAAGATTTCGGAAAAAGGTCAGCCCGACGGAATAATGGCGCTTGCCGCTTTGCCTCAATACGATATTGCCGCTTTCAATCCTCCGACCAAATCGGTTATACTTGTAATTGACGGGGTGGAAATTCCCGGCAATGCGGGCACAATGCTGCGAATGGCAGACGGCGCGGGTGCAGACGCTGTATTTTTCTGCAACAGAAAGGTAAGAATGACGCACCCCAAGCTTATAAAGTCAAGTCAGGGCGCGGTGCTCACCGTTCCCGTGTTCGAGTTTGCTGAAGTTTCTCAGTGCCGCAGCTGGCTTGAAAAACACGGGTTTACCATATATCTTGCCGATACCCGTGCAGAGCACTTTTATTACGACGAACCCTTCGGCAAAAACACCGCTTTGATTGTCGGCAGCGAACGCTACGGTATTGCCAGAGAGTGGTACGACGGAAAATACAGCATGATAGCAATACCTATGCTCGGCAAGTGCGACAGTCTGAATGTGGGCGTTGCCGCAACGGTTTTAACGTACGAAGCGTGCGTCAAAAACAAGCTTAAGTAACCAGCCTGAAAAGTTTTATTAATATTGTTTAGCTTTGTTTGCATATTTTTGATTGCATAAGCTTAAAATTTTGCAAAGTTATCTTTTAATTTATATTATTTTTTTAATT
>CAJLLH010000060.1 GCA_905207385.1 uncultured Eubacteriales bacterium | reverse complement strand
AGTTCGCTATAAAGCGGGCTGCTTTTTTGTATGCGATTTTTGTATGCGAATTGTTTTTATTCCAGCGAATACTAAGATAAAATTGCTTTATACAGCCTTTTATATATTATAAAGCATAGAACTGATTTTCGCAAGCATACAGCACAACACGCGCAAAATTTACGTTTTTACATTATCGGTACAGCTATGTACCATAAGAAAAGCGCCGTACGCATTATCGTACGGCGCTTTAAACTTTAAACAAACCGATTATACTATTACCTTACTTCATAAATTTTTTTACAGCATCAAACTTCTTGTCGCTGTAAGGAGGGAAAGCAAGCTTCATCTGTATGCGCGTAGAACGCTTAAGAACGCTGCGCATATGCGTGAAATTAAGAAATCCGTATTCTCCGTGATAATTACCCATTCCGGACTGCCCTACACCGCCGAACGGCAAGCAAGGGTTTATTATATGGCTTACCGTGTCATTTATCGAAACTCCGCCCGACAAAGTATTTTTTAAAATAGTGTCCGTCTCTGCGGAGTTCTCGCTGAAAATATAGAGAGCGAGCGGTTTTTCGTGCGAATTAATATATTCAAGCGGTTCTTTTATATCATCGTAGGTAAATACAGGCAACAGCGGTCCAAAAATCTCCTCCTGCATGCAGGCAGCGTTTTCAATATCTGACGGACAGAGTATTGTAGGGCTTATAAAGCGAGTCTGCTCGTCTGTTTCTCCGCCGAACACTACCGACTGCTTATCTTTATCCAGTATTCCGCAAAGTCGTTTCATATGCCGCGCATTGACTATTCTGCCATAATCAGCGCTGATCTGCACGTCTTTGCCGTAAAAACTGACAATAGTTTCTTCCAGCGTTTTAATAAATTCATCGAATACGCTTTTATGGACAAACACGTAGTCGGGAGCAACGCAAGTCTGCCCGGCATTCATGAATTTACCCCACGCAATCCGCTCGCAAGCGGTGCGCAGTTTTGCCGAGTCGCTTACAATTACGGGACTTTTTCCACCGAGCTCAAGCGTTACGGGAATAAGATTTTCCGCTGCGGCGCGCATAACTATTTTACCTACGTTTATGCTGCCCGTAAAAAATATTTTATCAAAACGACTGCGAAGCAGTATTGTATTATTTTCTATTCCGCCTTCTGCGCAATAAACATACTCTTCGGGGAAAGTTTCATTGAGCATGCGCCTTATTACGCCAGCCGTTTGGGGAGTAAGCTCCGAAGGGCTGAGCACAGCGCAGTTGCCCGCAGAAATTGCTGCAACCAGCGGTTCTATGAGAAGCTGGAAAGGATAGTTGAAAGGTCCTATTATGAGAACGCTGCCGTAAGGCTGTTTAGCTATATAGCTTTTTGCAGGAAAAACTGTCATCGGAGATTTTACGCTTATCGGCTTCATCCAATTTTTCAGATGTTTTTCGGTATGAGAAATGCCTGCCAGCACAAAGCCAATATCCGTTGTGTAGCTTTCCTGTCTGCTTTTACCGAGGTCGCCCGCAAGCGCCTTTTCCAAATCAGTCTGATTTGAAATAATTGCCGCCCTGAGCTTTTTTAACTGCTCAAGCCTAAATTTGAGACCGAGCGTGTTGCCTTCGGCAAAAAACTCCTTCTGTTTGTTTAAAAGTCCGCCTACAAAATCGTCTGTCAACAACTCCATACAGCATGACCTCCTTTTACTATTTAATAAATTTTTGACAGGTTTTGCGCATTGAAAACGTACGCAACATAAAAAAGCAAAAGCGCGAACTTTTTACCGCTTAAAATTCAAGCCCCAAAAATGATGAAATAACAACATTTTCAGAGCTTCAATACATTAGGCGCTATTAAGCTTTTTTTACTTCACCCTGGCGAACGAACCGAAAGTCTCGTTTACCGTTTCGACGAATGCAAAAGTATCGTCGTAATTTTTAAGTATGTTTCTGAAATCAACAAGCTGGCGTTTGTTTACAACGCATACGATTACCGTACGGTCGCCGTTGCTGTAAACACCCTTGCCCTGAAGCTTGGTTGCACCGTGATGCAGTTTTTTTATTATTTCGGCATCAATCTCTTCGGCGTGGGTCGTTACGATAAAGAACTTGTACGCCGTCTTTGAACCCTTGATTATGGCGTTGCCTACATAGCTTGAAAGGAAGCAGTAAAGCATGCACAGACATACGGGTTTATAGTTTACAATGCCTTCTCCCGTTCCGCTTTCGGTGTAAACAAAAAGCGAAGCAAACGCTATAGCTGCATTTATAGCAAAATTTATCCAGAAGAAGTTGAGCATCGGGTCGCGGATGCTTACGTACTTTGCCACGATATCCGCGCCGCCCGTTGATGAGTTGCGGCGGAAAGCAATGCCGTAAACGAAACCGCCTATAGCACCCGCTATAAGCGCGGGGAAAATCGTATCCACTCCGTTTGTGTAATAGCGTATGGGCGCAAGGTCAATAAGTTTTACGCTGTCGCCGAGAAGCAGAACAAACAAGGCGTACGAAACAGAGAATACCGCCGTTTTAAGCGCAAAATCTTTGGATACGCAGAAAAATGCAAATATGCAAAGCGGCACATTTATTATGAGGGTAAAATAACCTACGCTGAAATGAGTTTTGTACTCAATCATTGTAGCTATGCCGTTGAAACCTGCGGGCGCAAAATCGTTTTCTATGATGAACAGTTCGTAGTTGAAAGCAAAAAGCAAAGCAAGTCCCACCATTATAAGGCAGTCAAGCAAAAAAACGCGCACTTTGCGCCTGTTCAGTTTTGGTTTATCCATATATGTAATTATAACCTCGTAACTTAAAAAAAGGCAACACTCTGCCCGCCGCGCTTTTAATTGCGGCGGGCAAAATATGTTTTTATACCTTTACTTCTCCCTTCTGTCCGAGCACGGCTTTGTTAGCTTCAAGTATAGGGTCAATCTCGTTTGAAATAAATTCAACGACCTGCGAAGGCGCGCGACCGATAAATTTTTTCGCGTCGAGAATTTCGCCGAGGTTGTCCTTAACGGCGGCAAACATTGAATCAACCTTAATGAGGTCGATAAGGTTATTTTCTCCGCCCATAACCTTGACGTTTCTGCCAGCTTCCATGGAAAGAACGCGTATCCTTTCGTGCAGCTCCTGTCTGTTGCCGCCAGCCTTAACGCACTCCATCATTATGTTTTCGGTAGCCATGAAAGGAAGTTCAGCCGCAATGTGCTTTGCTATGACCTTATCGTATACAACGAGGTTTTCCGAAACATTCATGTAAATGTTGAGTATGCCGTCGAGCGCAAGGAATGCCTGAGCGTTTACTATTCTGCGGTTTGCAGAGTCATCGAGGGTACGCTCGAACCACTGCGTTCCTGCCGTTATGGCGCTGTTCATGGGAAGCGATATAACAAACCTTGCAAGCGAGCCCATGCGTTCGCTGCGCATAGGGTTGCGCTTGTATGCCATTGCCGAAGAACCTATCTGCGACTTTTCAAACGGTTCTTCAATCTCTTTCATATTCTGAAGAATTCTTATGTCGTTAGAGAATTTATAGGCGCTCTGAGCTATCTGGGAAAGCACGCACAGAACGTTGTAGTCAAATTTTCTGGGATATGTCTGACCGGTTACGCCGTACACCTTTTCAAAACCCATTTTGCCGACAACTTTTCTTTCAAGCTCTTTAACCTTTTCTTCGTCGCCGTCGAAAAGTTCCATAAAGCTTGCCTGAGTACCCGTCGTACCCTTGACGCCGCGCAGTTTGAACTGGGAAAGAAGGTTTTCAAGGTCGTTGTAGTCAAGCTCGAGGTCCTGAAGCCAGAGCGTTGCGCGCTTGCCTACGGTAGTGAGCTGTGCGGGCTGGAGATGAGTAAAGCCGAGCGTGGGCAAATCTTTATATTTAAGCGCGAACGCGCGGAGCTTATCCATAACGTTTACAAGCTTGGCTTTGATTATCTGCAACGCATCGTAAATAATGATAAGCTCGGAATTGCAGTCAACGAAGCAGCTGGTAGCGCCGAGGTGAATTATGGGCGCTGCCGACTTTGCCTGGTCACCGAACGCCTTTACGTGCGCCATTACGTCGTGGCGGACCTGACGTTCATAATTTTCCGCCGTTTCAAAATTAATGTCGTCGGCGTACTTCTTCATTTCGTCAACCTGAGCCTTGGTTATGTTGAGCCCGAGCTCCATTTCCGATTCGGCGAGAGCTATCCAAAGCTTTCTCCACAAGCGGAAGCGCTTCAGGTCGGAAAAGTTTTCGCTCATCTGCTTACTTGCATATCTGGTTATGAGGGGATTTTCATAAACGGTGTTGTCTGACATATTTTTCTCCCGTAAATCTTATATGAATAACTAAATTTTTATCTTTGCAAAATTATTTCAGTCTTTATCGTGCTGTCCGTTGCCATTTTTTTTAGCAAGCCAATTTTTTACCGCTACTACGAAAAGCGCGGCAAGCGAAAGGACTCCGTTGAACGCGCCGACTGCAATCACCACTACCCCCGCAAGCACTCTTGCGCCCCTGTTATCTGCAGAGGCGGGCAGCCCGATTGCCGTAAAATACAGCGCAAGCCCTACGATAAGGCACAAAACAGCCGCAGTTACAAACGAGGATAACACTATTATCAGAGTTTTGTTTGTAGACATATGTAACGGTTTTTTACACCTTTCTGGGTTCGGGGTAATCTACGCCGAAAGTTTCGCACGTAACCTTTTTCATTACCTGAGGCGAAAGCGGCTTATCCCTGAAATCGGTGCGGCAGGAAGCTATTTCGTCCACGACGTCCATTCCCTCCACAACTTTGCCGAATGCCGCATACTGACCGTCGAGGTGCGAAGCGTTTTTATGCATTATAAAAAACTGCGAACCCGCGCTGTCGGGCATCATCGTGCGCGCCATGGAAAGGACGCCGCGCGAATGTTTAATGTCATTGGTTTTGAAGCCGTTGAGCGCAAACTCACCCTTTATGGAATAACCGGGGCCGCCTGCGCCCGTACCTGCGGGGTCGCCGCCCTGAATCATAAAACCTTCTATAACTCTGTGGAAGGTAAGTCCGTCGTAAAAGCCGCTTTTAACAAGGCTTAAAAAGTTATTTACAGTGTTTGGAGCTTTATCGGGATAAAGCTCCGCCACTATCTTTTTTCCGTTTTCCATTTCTATGGTTATGCGGGGATTATTCATAAATCTGACCTCTTTTAAGGTATATTTTGTGTCTGCGGGAGTTTTAAAAATATCGACCTTCCGCAGATAAAAAGTTAAAGCTTAAAGAATTCTGCGCTTTTATTCAAGCTCGGAAAATTTTTCCAGCCTGACGTTGGCTTCGTCAAATAGTTTTACCGAAAAATCGTCGGGGTAGCCCTCTTTATAAACCACGCGCTTTATGCCCGAATTTATTATTATCTTTGCGCATATCACGCAGGGCTGGTGCGTGCAGTAAAGCGTACAGCCTTCCACGCTTGAACCTACCCTTGCCGCCTGTATTATGGCGTTCTGTTCGGCGTGTACCGCGTAGCAGATTTCCTGCATCGTGCCGCTTTTGATGCCCATTTTGTTGCGGAGGCATTCGCCCTTGTCCACGCAGCTTTTTATGCCCTGAGGAGCGCCGTTGTAGCCCGTGGCAATAATGCGCTTATCGCGCACGATTACCGCGCCAACGTGTCTGTTTTCCTTGCAACAGCTCGACCATTCGCCTATATGCTCCGTAAGGATCATAAACCTTTTGTCCCATTTATCCATTGCTACAACAAGCTCCCGTATTAATCGCTGGTATTGTACCATATTTTTCAGAGAATTGCAATTTTTTATAATAATATGTTTAACTTTAATTGCCGTCGTTTATAAAAATGATGTACGAAAAATTCAAAGTTTATCGGAGGTATCTTTTATGAACATAAGACCTTTGTTCGACAAAGTTGTCGTTGAAGCCGTAAAAGCCGAAGAGAAATCCAAGGGCGGCATAATACTTACGGCGGCGGCTCAGGAAAAGCCCGCCACTTGCGTAGTTATTGCGGTAGGCCCCGGCGGCGTTGTTGACGGCAAAGAAGTTAAAATGCAGGTTAAACCCGGCGATAAAGTACTTCTCTCCAAATACAGCGGAACGGAAGTAAAAGTTGACGGCAAAGAATATACCATTATCCGCCAGAGCGATATACTGGCAGTTGTTGAATAATCAGGAGGCGATAAAATGGCTAAACAGATAAAATACGGCGACGAAGCAAGAAAAGCCCTTGAAAAGGGCGTTAACGTAATAGCCGATACCGTTAAAATAACGCTCGGCCCCAAGGGCAGAAACGTAGTGCTCGATAAAAAATTCGGCGCTCCCCTCATCACTAACGACGGCGTTACGATAGCAAAAGAAATAGAGCTTGAAGATCCCTTTGAAAATATGGGCGCTCAGCTTGTAAAGGAAGTTTCCACAAAGACCAACGACGTTGCAGGCGACGGCACAACTACGGCTATGCTCCTCGCTCAGGCAATAATCCGCGAAGGACTTAAGAACCTTGCCGCAGGCGCAAACCCCATAATCCTTAAAAAAGGTATCGCCGCAGCGGTTGATACGGCAGTTGCAAAAATCAAGTCCATTTCCAAGCCCGTTGAAAACAAACTCGGCATTTCGCAGGTTGCTTCCATTTCCGCAGGCGACGAAAAGATTGGCGAACTCATAGCAAACGCAATGGAAATCGTAGGCAAGGACGGCGTTATCACCGTTGAAGAAGGCAAGTCTATGACTACCGAACTCACCACCGTTGAAGGCATGCAGTTCGACAGAGGCTACGCTTCCGCTTACATGGTTACCAATACCGAAAAGATGGAAGCCGTTCTCGACAATCCTTACATTCTTATAACCGACAAAAAGATATCCTCCCTTCAGGAAATTCTTCCCGTTATAGAACCCATCGCTCAGCAGGGCGCAAGACTTCTTATAATAGCTGAAGACGTTGAAGGTGACGCGCTTGCCGCACTCATCGTAAACAAACTCAAGGGCGTACTGAACTGCGTGGCAGTAAAAGCTCC
>CAJLLH010000059.1 GCA_905207385.1 uncultured Eubacteriales bacterium | reverse complement strand
CGCGGCGGTTTTAATATAATAAAATGGTCTTGCTGTTCAGTCAAGACCGTTTTATTATGGTTTATTACATGGAGATATACATTAAATACGGACACAAAAAAAGACGCAACCATTTCGGTTACGTCGCCTTAAAAAATAAATAATCTGTCAGTCAGATTTTCAATAATTCCGTCCACATTGCTTATGCTATGCTCCAAAACAACAATTACTTCATTTGAAGTAAAATCTTCAGTTATATTGGCATTACAATAAACTTTTTTATCATCTTTTACTGCTAAAGGATGAGACTCATTTTCGTTAACCGTCAAGCTATTATCCGCCATAACATTCTGTGGTTTAATACCAAATGAAATGAAGAACATAATAAATACTAAAATAATTATGACGATAATATCTACTTTCTTGATTTTTATTTTTATAATTTACCCATCTATAATTAAATTTACAATATTTTTACGTAGTTGTGTCAATCAAATTAGGCGTTGCCTGTTTAGTAAAAGCAAAAATCTCTAATTTACGTATAGATTTGATAACGTTTATCTTGCCAACATTATTGATTGTGATTACATATATTTGATCCCCGGGAGAGCTCTCTGTAGAGTAATTATTGATTATTTTACTTCTTCCGCTTCAATCATATGAAAATCATCAACAGTAAATGTTTTATCGTAAAAGTATTTATCAACAGTCAAGATGATTTTATTATCCTCAAAATCGTCTTCAATGCTGCCGTTCTACAAGATTTTTTCTTCCAACACCGAATTATCGACTCGTTCCAACTTACCCTCGACCAAATCATCGATCCATTGTTTTTCCGAATCAATATAAATATAATGCTTACAAAAAATCTCATATGCGCTTAAACCGTCGCATTCTATGATTATTGTTTCATTTTCTGTCTTTATCTCTGAGTTATTATGGCTACATCCACATAACAACATAGATAAAGCAAAAATCAGAGTTATTATAATAAAAGAATGACTTTTTTTCATAACTGCCTCCTAACTATATCAATTAAAAAACACAAAGAAATCCTTATAAGATTTCATTTGTGCTTACATAAATAACATATTTCATCGGAGGTTACCTCCTGTTTTATATTCCTACCAGTTATTATCTATCAACTGCATTATACCATCTAAATACCTTTTGTCAATATTTAATGGCAGAAAAGCCGCGATGAGCGAAAAAAATTATACCTTGACAAGTGCGCAAAAAAGCGCTGTATATGACGTGTATTCGTCTATCTGAATTAATCAATTACTGCAAGTTATAACCATAAAATGTTGTTTTGCGCCTTGCAATTGAACACAATATGTGGTATAATACAGTGAGAAACATTTTTTTGTTACGTTTTTAATTCACGCGGAGAAAATAAAGGCATGGCAGTAAAAAAAGCAAACTCATACGATGCTGACGACCTGAAAATATTGGAAGGACTTGAAGCGGTGCGCGTGCGCCCCGGCATGTACGTAGGTTCTACGGGCGTGCGCGGACTTCATCATATCCTTTGGGAAATAGTCGACAACTCCATAGACGAGGCCGCCAACGGCTACGCGGACGAAATAAGCGTAAAGTTGTGGAAGGACGGTTCAGTATCCGTTCAGGATAACGGTCGAGGCATGCCCACCGACATAAACAAAAAGGCGGGCATAAGCGGCGTTGAGCTTATTTTTACCAAGCTGCACGCGGGCGGCAAGTTCGATTCGGACAACTATGCCTTTTCGGGCGGACTTCACGGCGTTGGCGCTTCTGTTACCAACGCTCTTTCGCGCTGGCTTGAGGTAGAGGTGTGCCGCGGCAAAGTTTATTCCATGCGCTTTACTTCAACGTACGACCAGAAGAATAAAAAATGGCTGTGCGGCGTGCCCGACGGGCCTTTGAAGGAGACGGGCGCCAAGGCGGGCGTGCGAGGCACTTTTGTGCGCTTTATGCCAGATGACCGCGTCTTTGAAACGATAGAGTGGAGTTACGAAACCATATCAAAGCGCCTTAAGGAACTCGCGTTCCTCAATAAAGGCGTACGCATAAATTTCGAGGACGAGCGCATTCTTTACCGCACCGTTGCGGGCGAGGACGGCGAAGAGGTGAAGGAAAAACTTCCTCCGCGCCCTTCGGTAAGCTACAAGTACGACGGCGGTCTTGTAGATTTTGTTACCTATCTCAATCAGGATAACACTCAGGCTTACGCTTCGCCGCTTTATTATTCGGCGGTAAAGGATATAACCATAAAGGGATTCGCTCCCTCAAAAATAAAGGTAGAGTTTGCGATAGCACATACCAAAGAGGATACGGAAAATCTGTACTCCTTTGTAAATAACATTTCTACGGTTGAGGGCGGATATCACGAAACGGGCTTCAGAAACGGTCTTCTGAAAGCCGTCAACGAATACGCTCGCTCAAACGGCGTACTCAAGGCAAAGGACGCTCCTTTTGTTGTTGACGACGTAAAGGAAGGACTTACCGCCGTTCTGACCGTGCAGATGAACAACGTGGAGTTTGAAGGTCAGACAAAGACCAAACTTGGCAATCCCGAAGTAAAGCCCGTGGTGGAGCAGGTGGTGCTTGAAGGGCTTAAAAAGCTTATGGACGTACGCTCTAACAAGGCGGCGTTCGACGAGATTGCGCGCAAAGCCAAGTTTGCCGCAGACGACAGAATAAAGCACCGCCATGAAAGGGACGTAGCCAAGGCAGCTTCGGAAAACGACGGGCTCAACCTTGTAGGCAAGCTTGCGGCGTGCTCGGGCAAAGACCCCGAAAAGAACGAACTTTTCATAGTTGAGGGCGACAGTGCGGGCGGCACGGCAAAACAGGCGCGCATACGCCAGTTCCAGTCTATACTTCCCCTGCGCGGCAAGCCTTTGAACGTGCAGAAAAAAAGCGCGTTGCAGGCGCTTCAGAACGAGGAGCTCAAAACGCTTATCTCGGCGATAGGCGCGGGCTTCGGCAAGAGCTTCGACGTGGAAAAAACGAGATATAAAAAGGTAATAATACTTTCCGATGCCGACCAGGACGGCATGCATATCCGCTGCATACTGCTTACTTTCTTTTTCAAGTATATGTGCGACCTTATTAAGGCGGGCTGCGTTTATATCGGCATGCCGCCCCTTTACAAGGTATATAAAAAGGATGTGGTGGAGTACGCCTACGACGACAAGGAACTTGACAAAAAGATTAAAAAAGTAGGCAAGGGCTACCAGATACAGCGCTACAAAGGTCTGGGCGAAATGTCTGCCGACCAGCTCTGGGAAACGACCATGGACCCTTCGACGCGCAACCTTATTCAGGTTACCATAGAAGATATCGCCGAAGCGGGCCGCGTCATTGATATGCTGATGGGCGACAAGGTAGAAGGCAGAAAGGAATTTTTGAACGAAAACGCCAACTTCAACAAAGTGGACGGATTTATAGAAAAGGTGCGCTTCAAGGAAGAAGGTAAGGGCGCGCAGGAAGACTATTACGATTAAAAGGGCGCACAGCTTATGGCAAAGAAGAACGACGGAAATTTTCAGACTTCCATACCGCAGGGCAACGTGTTCATAACCCCCATAGAGGACGTTATGCCGCAGTCAATGCTGCCCTATGCCGAGTTTGTTATTCTCGACAGGGCGCTTCCGCGCGTGGAGGACGGACTTAAACCTGTACAAAGGCGAATTCTGTACACAATGCTGGAAATGGGGCTCACGCCCGATAAGCCGCACAAAAAGTCCGCGCGCATAGTCGGCGACTGCATGGGCAAATACCATCCCCACGGCGACAGCTCGGTTTACGACGCGATGGTGCGAATGGCTCAGGACTTCAACATGCGAATGACGCTCGTAAACGGGCACGGCAACTTCGGTTCGGTGGACGGCGACCCCGCCGCCGCGATGAGGTATACCGAAGCAAGGCTTGAACCGCTCGCAATGGAGCTTTTAAAGGACTTAGACAAGGAAACCGTTTCCTTTTCTTTTAACTTTGACGACAGCTTATTAGAGCCCGACATACTCCCCGGCAGGTTCCCCAACCTTCTTGTAAACGGCGCGAACGGCATAGCGGTAGGCCTTGCCACCAACATACCTACGCACAACCTCGGCGAGGTTATAGACGGTGTGTGCGCCTATATAGATAACCCGCGCATATCCTTAAAGGAAATGATGCGCATTATTCCCGGACCCGACTTTTCCACGGGCGGCTATATAATAGCCAACGAGCTTACTCAGGCTTACGAAACGGGCAAGGGCAAAATAACTCTCCGCGCCAAATATTCGGTGGAAACGGATAAGGGCGGCAAAAAACTTATAGTAATAACAGAACTTCCTTACCAGACCAACAAAGCCGAACTTTTAAGGAAGATAATGCTTCTTAAGGAGTCGCGCAAGGACGTTCTTTCGGACATAACCGACATCGTGGACGAGTCGGACAGAACGGGCATGCGCGCCGTCATAACGTGCAAAAAGGAAGCGGACGTAGACGCTATACTCGCCGTGCTTTTGAAGTATACCGACCTTGAATGCACTTTCGGCATAAACATGGTCGCAATTGCGGGCGGCAAGCCCCAGCAGCTGGGACTTTTAGACATAATAAGGTATTACGTAAACTATCAGCGCCTTGTCGTGCTGCGCCGCGCCAAGTTCGAACTTAAAGAAGCGCTCGCGCGCAAGCACATTTTAGAAGGCCTTATAGTAGGCGTGCACAACATCGACGAGGTGGTGCGCATAATCAAGAATGCCGAAAGCACTGCGGACGCGCGCCAGAAACTGCGCGACAAGTTCAACCTTTCCGAACGTCAGGCTCAGGCGATACTCGATTTAAGGCTTGCCCGCCTTGCAAAACTCGAAGTTTACAAGCTCGAACAGGAGCTTGAGGAGCTCAATAAAAAGATAGCCTATCTGCAGAAAGTCATCGGTGACAAGAATATGCAGATGGATATCGTCAAGCAGGAAATCAAGGAAATCAAAAAGAAGTATCCTTGCCCGCGCAAATCAAAAATTATCGGCGCCAGCGAGGAAATTTACGTCAAGCGCGAAGACGTCAAGCGCGCAGTTACCGAATGGGCTGTGTCGCTCACTGCCGACGGCAGAGTAAAGTTTACCGAAAAGAACGACTTTGTTTCCAAATTCAAAAAGCCTATGACTTCGGCAAAACTTTCGGGCATGCACACGCAGATAATTTTTACCGGTTCGGACGCAGTTTTAACCTGCTTTACCGACCAGGGCAACTGCGTTTACATCAATCTCGACGACGTAGACCCCACCGATTACAGACAGCCCGGGCTTACCTTGCACGAAATCTGCCCCGACGCTATGGAGAGCGAGCGCGCGGTAAAACTTTTCACCCGCGAGGAAATGAAGGGCGACGTTCTGTTCTTCACGCGCCTCGGCATGGTCAAGCGCACCCCTTGGGCGGAATACAGCCTTAAAAAGAGCTATTATCAGGCAATGACGCTCAAAGAAGGCGATGAGGTCATAAACGTTGAAACTTACGATACCGACGAGTTTTCAACAATGTTCTTCGTAAGCCGCGGCGGACTTGCGCTCAATGCCGTAAAGGACAACCTGCCCGTTCAAGGCAGAGTAGCGGGCGGCGTGCGCGGCATAGCTTTGGGCGCTGGCGACGAAGCCATCTTCGCTTCGCAGATAAACGGCGAGGGCGAAATAGTGGTGGTTACCGCGGCAAACGGCTTCAAGCGAGTAATATCCTCGCTCATAGACCCCATAGGCCGCGCCTGCAAGGGAGTTATCATCGCCGACGTAAAGGACTGCAAGAGTCTTCTGTTCGCCGACTACGTAACAATTCCGTACACGCTTGCAATAATAAACAAGGACGGCACGGTAGCTGAGCTCAACACTGAAGAAATTTCAATTGAAAACCGCGTTACAAAGGGCAAAAAGTTAAAGCGCAATCCGCCTATCGACCCCGCGAAGATAGTTGCGCTCAAGCAAAAGTCTGACTACGCCGACGGCAACGTGCAGATGCGCCTGTAAGTTTTTTGCAACCTTTTGAATGTCGTAGCTTCAGTTAGTTTAAAAAGCTGTATATCGCGTGTTTTAAAAATAAGAAAATGCGCCCGTGCGCGTGCGTATGCGTGCGCGCATATATATAATATGGTAAATAAAAAGCAGTCCTGCAGGCAGGGCTGCTTTTTTATGTCGATTTTGCAATCGGAAGCAAAATTTTTTTGATAATTTTTGGTTAAAGGGGCGCGGCGTTGTTTATATTATTACTGTAAACAAAACGGCAGGATTAAAGATATGTCTGAAAAACATAACAAACAGAAAAGTGCGGAGCAAGCCGCACACAGCGATATCCCCGAAGAGGAGACCGTAAACGCCGAAAACGCCGACGGTCTTTCCGAAGCCGAAGAAAAGGAGCTGCCCGAAACAGAGCCTCAGCCCGAAGCAAAAGAGCCTACCGAACTTGAAAAAGCTCAGGCGGCTGCGGAGGACTACAAGCGCAAGTGGTATTCGGTTGCCGCCGAGTACGACAACTACCGCAAGCGCACCGCGGCTCAGGCGTCTCAGGCTTATGCCGACGGCAAGGCGGAAGCAATTTTAAAACTTCTGCCCGTTGCAGACACTTTCGGTTACGCCCTCGACGCGGCTAAGGACGAAGCCACAAAGGCGGGTATCGATAAGGTAATAAAAAATTTCAAAACAATACTTGCGTCTCTCGGCGTCGAAGAAATCGAAGTAAACGCGGGCGACAAGTTTGACGAAAGCGTTGCAGAAGCGGTTATGAACCTGCCCTGCGGCGACGGCGAAGAACCCAATACCGTAAAGCTTGTGCTCAAAAAAGGGTATAAGCAGGGCGGCAAGGTAATAAGGTTTGCGCAGGTTTCGGTAACCGTTTAGCGCAATAAAGTCAAGTTAAAAAAGCACATACGCGCCGCAAGGCGCTTTTCAAAGAAATAAGAAATTAAGGAGACAATGATTATGGGAAAAGTAATTGGTATCGACCTCGGCACAACTAACTCGTGCGTGGCGGTTATGGAAGGCGGCG
>CAJLLH010000058.1 GCA_905207385.1 uncultured Eubacteriales bacterium | reverse complement strand
TATCTGACATAGTACTATGAAAATGCCAATTTTTAAGCAAAATTTATCCAAAAAGCATAGATTTTGTTACTATTCCATCTACCTCTATCATTACAAAAAAAATGCGTCCGCCCAATTCCGGTCAGACGCATTCTGTTTAATAAAACGTTTTTTTATTAATTTATTTACATCATACTTATTTAATTTTATTGATTTAAAATCAATTCGCGTTTTTATTTAAAAATTAATTTAATATTCCTTCCCACCTAAAAATAGAGTTTCCTATCAAATTTTTACAAAGCGGAACAGCAATAAATCTATTCTGTGCAAACTTACGTTAAATAAGTAATCACAGTCAAATTATCTTTTTACCTTCACCGAAAGCCTTGCCGCACACCTCCCCCACTTTAAGATAATTGTTATTTACAGGGTCGAATGATATCGGCGTAAATTTAGACGGGTCTATTTTTCCGTCAGCGTTTAGAATGCTTTCGTCCGCACTTACGTTTACAATTTCGCCGAGCACTAAACCGTCTTCGTTTACTTTTACAAACTTACATTCAAGAGTCATCGGCAATTCTTCAATTACAGGAGCGTCAACAAATGAGCTTTTTACGGCGTGAAAACCAGCTTTTGCAAATTTATCCGCAACATCGTTACCGGAAACTATGCCAACGTAATCACATTCCGCCACGTGCGCAGCGTCAGCCATGCTTACAGTAAAAGCCTTGCGTGCCAGTATGTTTTTATATGTTTTATGCGATTCCGAAAGACTTAAAGCAATCTGGTTATAATCGCTTATGCCGCCCCAGGCGGCGTTCATAGCATCAGGTGTACCATCCTCGCCATAAGTACCGATAATCAGCACGGGCATTGGATACATATATGTTTTTGAGCCGAAATTTTTTCTCATAATTTAATCCTCCTAATTACAGCTTTTAGCTTAATTTATATATAAGCTCTTTTTTACCCGCTTCAAACGCTTATAACAAAGTTTGACCGTTCATTATTTATACAGCAAAACACTTTACCGCTCACATTCAAAAAATTGACTTGAATAAAATTTTGTAGTAAAATTTTTTGCATGGAAAACATAATTCTTATAGGCATGCCGGCTTGCGGTAAAAGCACCGCCGGAGTACTTCTCGCAAAAAAAATTGGTTTCGGATTTATAGATACCGACCTGCTTATCCAAAAACGCGAAGGCGCATTGTTATGCGACATACTTAAAAAACGCGGAGCCGAAGGCTTTATTGAAGTTGAAGAACAAGTAAACGCCGAACTCAGCGCAGACAGATGTGTCATTGCAACTGGCGGCAGCGTTGTTTATGGCGAAAAAGCCATGAATAATCTTAAATCTTTAGGTAAAACAGTATACCTTAAAGTCGGGCTTGAAGAACTTGAAAAAAGATTGAACGGCGAAGATATTTTTGCCCGCGGTGTAGTCATGCGAAAAAAAGGCGAAACGCTTAAAGAGTTACTTGACGAACGCGTGCCACTCTATGAAAAATACTCAGATGTTACAATAGACTGCAACAACCTCAGCCTTGATGAAACGGTAGAATCTATCATAAAAGCGTTATAATATTTTAAACAGCGCGGCGCAGATTAATTCTGCGCCGCGCAACTTTTATTTACTGAAAATAACACGTACCGAACCGTTACCGACTGCTTCAGCGAGCTCATTTGCATCAGTAATCCGTCCAAGCCTTGTGTATGAATACGACGTTGAGAACGTTTTATAAAATACTACCACACACGACGAACCGAAAAGCATTATATCTCCGCAATTTATGGTTCGCGGATTTTCAGCCTCAGCGGGAAGACTTTCGTTCAGATAACAGTATTTTTCATTACCGTTAAGCTCCGACATTTCAAGTTCAAGCGGCAACATTGAATAAAATGCCTTTGCCGCAGCATTTTCAGCAATTTCCGCCGTAAAAATTACGCCGTTGATATTTACTTTCATCACATTTGACACCTCGAAAATCTCATCATCGTTATTGCCGTCTTCGGGCTGAAGTTCAGATTCTTCTTTATCAGCGCTATCCGAAATCGGAGGTTCGCCCTGACCGCCGATATCGCGCACGCACCCGCCGTAAAACAATACTGAAGCCGAGCTTACACAAATAATGACAGCCGTTAAAATAATTCTTTTTAAAATTCCTTTCAAAACAATATATACACCTTTGAAATTATCCTGATATTATTTTAACGCCGCAAGCAAATTGAGTCAAATACCTTTATTTTATGCCTTACCATTCAGAAAAAGCATATTAAATAAAAAATCCACCGTATTAACGGCGGATTTCAAACTATTTCCGATTACTTATTAAGCTCGTCCTTAAGACCTTTGCCGGGCTTGAAAGAAGGCACCTTGCATGCAGCAATGGTTATCTTTTCGCCGGTAGCAGGGTTAACGCCGGTTCTCTCCTCGCGTTCTTTAGCTTCAAATGTGCCAAAACCTACAAGCTGAAGCTTATCGCCGCTGGCGATTACCTCCTTAACGTTAGCTATAAAAGCATCGAGAAATTTTTCGGCATCGCCCTTTTTAAGACCGGTATCTTCGGCCAGCTTTGCCACGAATTCACTTTTGTTCATACATCTTCCTCCTATGAACAGAAATTAAAAGTGTATTAATTATACCATATACAAAAAAATATGGCAACTATATTAACACATTTATATAATGAGTGTGGATAACTCAAAATTTTGTCGTTTTAACGGATATTTTTGCCGTTTTGGTATTCATTTGCTCTGTATGCACACGGACAAAACAATCAAAATCAGACGCACAACAAACTTTTAAGCAAAATAAGAAGATTTATTATTAAGAAATCTGTATGCCTTTCGAATATTGATACTGCAAAAACCTATAGTAAATCTCTACTATACCAGGCTACTCCTCTTCCCGAAAAATTATGTCTTTGCATTATTTTTCGGGAACCCTGCATTATTAGCGCGCTTGGCATGAGACATTGACTTAATTTCTGTTTCCGCCAAACAAAAAGCGGAAGGCAAAAACCTTCCGCTTTTTGTTTGGTCGAGGCGACGGGATTCGAACCCACGACCTCTTGGTCCCGAACCAAGCGCGCTACCAACTGCGCTACGCCTCGATCTACGCTATTATATTATTTTTTATCCGTTCAGTCAATTAAAACTAAATTGAAAATCAAACTTTAATGCATATTCTTGTGCATACTCAGCTCAATTATGCACCTGACAGCCTTACGATGTTGCATTATTAATACATCGGCAGTCGCTCTATTATACTTATTAAATTAAGTTTTATTGCATATATGGCAGAACTATAACTTGTATTTATATCAATATATACTTAAATTTATGCATAATTATAAAATCTGAGCTCAATTTTTTTGACAGTTATGTTAAAAGATGATAATATTATAATATGGTAGTGTAAACAATATGTTAAGTTTATGAAGACGTTTATAAACATTAATCTATAAAAGCTGCCAGGGGAAAATTTTAAACAAGGAGAAGGTTTATGAAAAAAGAACTCAGGACAAAACGTTCCAACTTTTTTCTCGCAACGCTTATTGTAACGTGTTGCGCACTGATCGCATCAGTATTATCGGCCTGCAAACCGGACGAAAATGAGCCTGCTGCTCAGTCTGGCGACGAAGTCGGCGTTTATTACTTTGACGACGATCAAAACCGCGAGTTTTTACTTACTCTTTCCGAGGGACTCAAATTCACGTTTGTCGACGATGAAGACGTGAAAATCGGCAGTTACTCTCTCAAAGACGGCACGCTTACCCTTACCGACGACGAATGGTCGCAGACGGCAACCGTGAAAGACGAAGTTATAACCATGAGCTATAACAACGTTTCTATGCGTTTCCTCAGAAAGATATATTACTCCGTAGAATTCGATACCGACGGCGGCAGCACTGTTGCGACCGAAAAGGTATTAAACGGCAAGACGGTTGCCAAGCCCGAGTCCGATCCATCCAAGCCCGGCTATGTATTTTTAGGCTGGTATGCGGACGAAGCTTATACATCCCCTTACATATTTGGTGCGCAGCCTGTAAATGCTGACGTAAAAATATATGCGCGTTGGGCTCAGCAATCTGAAGACGGCGTTGAATACACCATCAGCTACGACCTCGGTTACGAAGGTGCTGAGATTGCGGATGCCGTTACGATAGGCGGAAAACTTTATAACAGCGCTGTTCCCGTAAGAGAAGGTTACACCTTCGGCGGTTGGTGGATAAGCATGGAAAATCAGTCCGACAGACTGACATACAGCTTTGAAGAACCTTCGGCTGACGGAAATGACGGCACGGTTTTCACCGCAGATACAACTCTGTTTGCTGTATGGAACGCTGATGATTCCGATTACGAGACAGACGTGCCCGCAGTTGACGTCACCGCTAAAGCCATAAGCTGGGAACCTAACGGCGCTGCAAGGTATAAACGCTTGCAGTATATTCATGTACGGATGTATCGGTATACTTTATGTAAGCCGTGCCGTCACCCTTAAGGAACAGCTGCGTACCGCCGTTATAAGTTTCTTGGGTAAGCACGGCGGCGGTATCTGCCTTCTTTTCCGTAAGAGGAGCTTTGTCGCCGTCAGCCTTTGTATTATCGCTAACAAAAGTCCTGGAAGAAAGAACTTCGAAGTTATTATTATAATAAGATATGGTATAGCTTAAGCCTGAAGCATCCTTTTTGATATCGGAAAAATATGTTCCTTCGGGATCGGCAACGGCTGCCGCAGCTCCGTCTTTAACCTGCATGAGCTGAGCTATTCCGTAGTTGTTATAAGAAATTACGAAAGAGCCTTCTGCCGTTGAATCGCCTAAAGTCTTACCCGCATTTTCCAGAGATTCAAGTACAGGTAAAAGAACGCGGGAATTTTCTGAAGAATAAGGAAGCTTGGTTACAACAAAATAAAGATCTACAATGTTGCCCTTGGAATCTGTAAGCGAAGGATTCCAC
The DNA here is from genome assembly GCA_905207385.1 of uncultured Eubacteriales bacterium. Taxonomy (GTDB): domain Bacteria; phylum Bacillota; class Clostridia; order Christensenellales; family Borkfalkiaceae; genus Coproplasma. The sequence continues at coordinate 2,044 of CAJLLH010000058.1, read as the reverse complement.
ATATGCACGATGTATTCGTTGGCATAAAGCGCCTTTGCATGCGCGCCTGCCGTTTCGGCATATTTCTCATCAGAAATCACTTCAAAAAGCAACGCATAATACGAGCCGCAAGACTGACTGAACGTACCCTCTTCGTCTACGGAAGCTATGAAAATCTTGGCAGGGTCTGTAACAAATACTGCGCCGCCCGCAGTGAACTGGAACATGGCGTTCCAATCTTCGGAGTTTGCCGACCAGTAAACATCGGTAGCCTCGTTTGTTGCGCCGTCTATGTATTTAAGGTATTCTGCCCAGTCGGGTGCGGATATGAAATTAGCAACTGAATCTTCAGGAACGCTTATGCGGAAGCCTTCGTCGAATACAACGTTATAACTTCCGGTAACGCTCTCCTCAACGCTGTTGCTGAAGCACTGGCCGCCGCTCAGCGTAGGAACTTTGCCGCCTCTGAACACTATTTCTTTGAGCGAAGAGCTTTCAGCGAAAGCCATGCTGCCGATTTCGCGTATGCCTGTACCGAATTCAATTACGGTAACTCCCGTTGCCGAGAATGCCATTTTACCAATGCTTTCAAGCGAATCGGGGAAGCGAAGATTATTTATAGTAAATGCAAACATGAATGCATCGTCGCCGATAGACTTAAGTTTTTCGCCGAACGTAACATTGCCGAGCGTTGCGCAATAATAGAACGCTTCCTTGCCTATGGTTACTACATTTGTAAGTTCAGGTACGTATGTAAGGGTGTTAAGCGGAGTTTCGTAAGATACAAGCTCAGCCGTAACGCCGTTACCTATATCTATAGATGTAACGTCTGTTTCCGTATCGCCTGTATACGACTTGAAAGCAGAATCGCCTATGGTCGTAACGTAAGAAAGCCATACGGGATTTACCGCAACGCTGAGCGTGCTGTCGTAACCGAAGCTGTAGCAGTTTTCAAAAGCAGAATCGCCTACGCTCATAAGTTTTTCGGGATACTCAAGAATGACGTTCTCTAAAGAATAAGCACTGTAAAATGCGCCTTCCGCAAAATCGCGAACCGTGTCGGTTATGTATACAGTTCTGAGAGTCTGAGGAATCAGAAGCGAATCGATATTTATGTTTCCTTCATAGAAGTTCGTACCGTCGGAATACAGTGAGAACGAATAATAGTTATCCGTATACTTCTGAGCGCCGAACATATAAGATAAGAAACGATTCTTTGTTCTGCTTTCGCCTATGAACGGAACGGTAAGCGACTGAAGGCCGTCAAGTCCTTCAAACGCGCCGCACTCTATTTTTTTATAGTTATCAGGCACGGTAAGGGATGTTATCTTAGCGCTGTAAATGTTCTCAGCGAAAGCACCGGTGGCTACAGTATCGGCACCGGCGGGCAATGTAAGAACCGTAGCGCTTCCTCTGTATGCGACAAGTACGCCGTTTTCGATAACATAATCGTCGGCGTCTTCAACTTCGCATACCGCATAAAGCGTTACGGTTTCATTCTTTTCTGCAAGATTGCGAACAGGTTCGCCTGCGGCATAAACTACTTTGCCGCCTTTTTCAACGGCGTAGCCTGCAAGCACGGTACCTGAAGGAGATATCTGGGGAAGCTCTTCATCTTCTCCGCGGCACAACTGACCAAATGTAAAAGATCCGTCTGTGCCGTAATCTATAATTACAGTGTAATACTGGAAATTAAGCTTATAGTAAAGCGTTATGTCGCTGTCAGGAACAGTAGTACCTTCGTACTTAACGGCATAAGAAGAATCAGTCCAATAGCCTTCAAAATCTTTATCTTCTACATTAAGAACGGGGAGCGCGTCTCCGGGCTTTGCTTGGATAACCGTATTTTCGGAAGTTTCGCTGACAAGCGTTACGGATACTTCTGTATCCTTATTACCCTCTTCATTCACGCAGGCTGCAGCTAAGCCGAGGCAGATAACCGCCGCAAGCGCAAATACAAGAATGCCGATTTTTTTCAAGATTTGATTCATAAGTACCTCTCGCTGACGAAACTGTAGCAGTCAAATCAAAAACGCCCGAAAAGTCTTTTCTCTTTCCGGACAGA
>CAJLLH010000057.1 GCA_905207385.1 uncultured Eubacteriales bacterium | reverse complement strand
CGTTTTATGCGGCAAGCCGAACGCACGCCTGCGCAAAGAATTTGCGCAGGCGTGCGTTTTTTGCCCTTTGGGGCGGCGAATGACGCAAAATGTGAAAGACGGTAGTCAAAAAGTGCGTCAGGCGTCGCAGGAGATGTTCGTGCGCATCGAATTGATCGCGTTCTTTTCCAGGCGCGAGACCTGCGCCTGCGAGATGCCGACTTCGTCGGAGATCTCCGTCTGTGTCTTGCCCTCATAGTAGCGCAAAAACAGGATCTTGCGCTCGCGCTCGGACAGCTGCATCATCGCCTCCGCGAGCGCCGCGTGCTCCGTCCAAACCTCGTCGTTGTTCTTTTCGTCGCTGATCTGGTCCATGAGCATCAGCGCGTCGCCCGATTTATTGTAGACGGGCTCAAACAGCGAGACGGGATCGGAGATAGCGTCCAGCGCGTAGACGACTTCCCTCTCCCGCACCTGCATCGCCTCGGCGATCTTGGCGATCGTCGCCTCCTTATCCTCTTCTTCCAGTCGCTCGCGCGTTTTCAGGACGCGGTAAGCGGTGTCGCGGATGCTTCGCGAGACGCGCAGGCTGTTGGAATCGCGAAGAAAGCGCTTGATCTCTCCCGTGATCATCGGGACCGCATACGTCGAAAAGCGCACGCCGATGTCGACGTTGAAGTTGTCTATTGCCTTTAAAAGTCCGATACAACCCGCCTGAAACACGTCGTCCGCGTTTGCGTTCTTGGACCAGAACCGCTTGACGAGCGAAAGAACCAGGCGCATGTTCCCGACGATGAACTTCTCGCGCGCGGCGGCGTCACCTTCTTTGAGACGGCGCATGAGCGCGTTGCTCTCCGCGGCGCTCAGAAGCGGCAGGCCGGAAGTGTCCACGCCGCAAATTTCCACCTTCTGCAACATACTTTACCTCCTCGGTCAAGTATGCGCCTTCCGCCGCCTTTTATACCCATTTCGCGCTCTTTCTGTGATACGATTTTCAGAGCAGCTTGCTCATCTCGTTTTTGAGGCGGGCGATGATCTTCTTTTCCAGCCGCGAGATGTACGACTGCGAAATGCCGAGCATCTCCGCAACGTCTTTTTGCGTCATCTCCTCGCCGCCGTCCAGCCCGAAGCGCATGTTCATGATGTTGCGGTCGCGTTCGGGAAGTTTTTCCAGCGCCCCGCGCAAAAGCTCCTTTTCCACGCCCGTCTCGATGTCCTTGTACACCGCGTCGCTGTCCGTGCCGAGAATGTCCGAAAGCAGAAGTTCGTTGCCCTCCCAGTCGGTGTTGAGCGGCTCGTCAAAACTTACTTCCTGCCTTATGCGCGACATTCTGCGCAGATACATTAAAATTTCGTTTTCTATGCAGCGCGAAGCGTAAGTGGCAAGTTTGATGTTTTTATCCGAACGGAAAGAGTTGATTGCCTTTATAAGCCCAATCGTGCCGACGGATACTAAGTCGTCGCCGTCCACGCCAGAACCTTCGAACTTTTTTGCTATGTACACAACAAGGCGCAGATTGTGCTCTACAAGAGCCGCCTTCGCCTTTTCATCGCCGCTTTCAAGGCGGCTTATTTTATCGCTCTCCTCCTCCTGCGAAAAAGGCATCGGAAGCGCCTCCGTTCCGCAGATGTAGTCCAACGAGTTGCCCCTGAAAAAGAGGGCGAGCAGTTTTTTAAGTTTTTCTAACATAAAAATTTCCTCCGCCGATTGCGTTTTATTCCGCGAGATCGGGGTGAAGCACGGCGCTGTTTATCGCGCGTGGGCTTATCCCTATTTTCACACACTTTATTGTATGCTCGTTTTGTCCGCTATATATCACCAATTTGTCCGCGGTAAAAACTTTTATTTTTTTGCTGCCCGTAACGGTGTTTATGCTTACGCTCTCTTTAATGTCAGTAACGTCCACAAGCGCGCACGCCGCCGCAAGCGATATTACGCTGACGGGAGAACCGCCGCAGTAAACTTTGTTGCCGCTGTCGAAAAAGCCTTGCTGTTCAATGCTTTTATCGCCGCACCAGATTACACAGCGCACAAATTCCCTTTTAACGCGCGCGGAAATCTTTTTTGAAAGCGCCCTGCACGCAAACATCAGAACAAGGACAAAAAACAACGGCATGCCTATGGGCACTGACGAAACTATGTAGCCCTGACCGGAAGAATACTCCCACCCCGTCAAAGCAAAGAGGGCGATAAGCGCGCCGCCCGCAAGGGCGGATATTCCCAAAAAAGCAGCGGCAAACGCCGCATAACCTTTAAAGGAAGAAAATCTGCCCGAAATTGCGACAAGCGCAAACGAAAAGGCTACCTTTACAACCGCCGCCCACGCGCCGCCGATGCCCGTAAGCGGAAAAATAACCGCAAAGCACGCGCCGACAGCCGCGCCCAGAGCAATGCGGCGGTACGAGCACCTGTTTTTGGTTATAAATTTTGCGCAGGCTAGCAGGGTGAAATCCATACAAAAATTTTCAGCTATGGCCAGTTCCACATAAACCTGCATAATGAAAGTATAAATCAGCGCACAGTTCGTATTATGGACAAAAAGCACGCAAAATGACGTTTCAGGTTATATTTAACTTATAAAAAAATGCTCTGCAGAATTTGCAGAGCGGAATTTAAATAATAATGCCGAGCGGCAAATTTTGCCGCTCGGCATTGAACTCAATTTTTAAAACTCTGTTTCATCAATCATTACCGAAAGCTTTTCAATGCTGTCGCATGTAAAAAGCTTTTCGCGCAGTGCCGAAGAACCCCTTTTGCCCTTGGTGTAAAACGCTGCCATCTTGCGCATGAACACAAGCGCGAACCTTTCGCCGAAAAGCGAGAGCGTATCTTCGAGCTGTTTTTTAATAAGTGCGCGCTTATCGGGCAACGGTGTACCTGTAATTTCTGAAAATATCCACGGCGAATACATTGCGCCGCGCGCCACCATTACGCCGTCAGCGCCCGTTTTATCCATAAGATTTTCGGCGTCCTCTTTGCAAAATATTCCGCCGTTTGCTATGACGGGTACAGACACAGCATTTTTTGCACGTTCGATTTCTGCAAAGTTAACTTCGCCCGCATATATCTTATCGCGCGTGCGACCGTGCACAGTTATCATGTCAGCGCCGCTGTCTTCGCACATTTTTGCAAAGTCTGAAGTTACTATGTTTTTATCGTTGAGGCCTATTCTGAACTTTACCGTAACGCGCTTGCCGCTGCTTTTGCACGCCTTTATTAAAGCCGACGCGCGCGCAAAATCCTGCATGAGCGCACTGCCTTCGCCGTTGTTGAAAATCTTTGGAACGGGGCAGCCCATATTTATATCTATAATGTCAAAGGGCGCAACAAACTCGCTTTGCGCGGCGCGCCGCATATATTCGGGGTCAGCACCGAAAAGTTGGCAGGCTTTTATACCGCCGTACGACGGGGTTACATATAGAAGCTCTTGCGTGTTTTTGCTGTTGTAGCAAAGTCCCTTGGCGCTTACCATCTCTGTAAAAGTAAGACCTGCGCCAAGATTGAAGCACATTTCGCGGAATACTGCGTTAGTATAGCCTGCAAGCGGGGCAAGAAATACGTTGTTTGGCGCTGAAAGTCCGCCTATATCAATTGTTTTTAAGCGCATTTTCTGCCTGCATCATGTAATAATTCCACTCAAGCTCGGTAAAGTCCGAAACTTTTTTACCTTCGGCAAGAGCAATCTCTTCCGCCTTTATGAACTTTTTAGCGAAAAGTTCGGTGGCGTCGGCAAGGGCTTGTTCGCAATCTGCGCCCGCAAGGCGGCAAAGACCTACCGCCGTGAACAGTATGTCGCCGCAGGCTCTGTCCGCCGCGGCTTTATTGCCCGCAACGAGCGCGTTTATGCATTTTTCTATATCGGCGTTGACCTGCTCGGCGGCAGAAACCGAAGAAAGGAAGTCCAGACCAGCCTTTGCGGCGCGCTTCTGAACTTTCTGCGCGCGCATGCAAGCGGGAAAACCCGAGGGAACGGCGGCTACCGTTTCGCCGAAAGTCTGCTGATGCTTTTCTTCGCGCTTGTTCTTTTCCCATACGCTGAGAGCGGAATTTTCGTCCGAAGCCTTGTCCTTGCCGAAAATGTGTGAATGGCGGAATATGAGTTTTTTAACCACGCGCGAAGTTACGTCTTCGGATGTAAATGCACCCTGTTCCTCTTTGAGCACGGTGTGGAACGCCGCCTGCAACAGCACGTCGCCCGTCTCTTCCTCTATGCCGTCGTCGTCATTTCTGTTTATCGCGTCGACAAGCTCGTACGCTTCCTCAACCATATTTATGCGTATGCTCTCGTTAGACTGCGCCCTGTCCCAAGGGCAACCGTCGGGCGCACGCAGAAGGCGTACAAGGTTGACAAGGTCGGCATAGTCGTAGCGCGACTTATGTAAAAAGTCCGCCTCTTCAACGGCGACCGCGCAGGACATATCGTATTCCTTCTGCCTGTCAATTTCATAAACCTTAATCTTTTTTACTGAAGTTCCGCGCAAGAAAAAGCAGTCGGTTTCTTCGCCGAAAAGGTCGGAAAGTTTTATTTTAACCTCGCTTGCGGCAAAAAAGCTGTCCATATCGTAGACTGCCGCGGCGGGCGTGCTTTTAAGATTTTTTATATCGTAAGCCGAAATGCCCGTAACCTGAGTAGACTTGAGCCTTGCAAGCGACGCAGCGCGCGCCGCCTTGGAAACGCCTTCGTAAACTTCGGTATCCTTATGGCGCGAAAGTATGATTTTGCAAGCGATGTCTTCGCAGACGGCACCGTCCACGCAGTAAATCAGATCGCTCTGCTTTGCCGCCGCAAGCACGGCTGACGCAAGCTTTTTATTTAACGTATCAAAGTTGCGGCTGCTTTCAAAAAGATAGTCCAAAGATTGCGGGTTATACTTTTCAACAGATTTATATGAGGGCGCCAAAGCCGTGCGGACAAAAATTTTTGCGCCGCTTTCAAGCGCCTTTTCAGCCCTGGCGCTGAGATCGCCTTCCTGCACGCCGAGCCCTATAAGCGTTATTTTCATATGCTCCTCCTGCCCTCATAATATACCACAGATTGAGCGCCGCCGCAACAAAATACGACACGTTTGCCGCGATTGCCGCGCCTTCTACAGAAAGAGTTGCGTATTTTATGAGCACTGCGGTGAGCGCTACGCGCATAAAGCACGTTATCCATTGCGTTACGGTAGCTTTAAGCGGAGTGCCCAGCGCGGTAAGGCAGGCTGAAGCCGTCTGCATTACTGAAAGAGTTACCGCGTTTACCGACATTATGCGCACAAGCTTTATTAAAAGCGCCGCCTGCGCTTGAGTAAGCGAACGGAAAATTATGCGCTGGGCAAGCGGGGCGAAAACATAGAGTGCAACGGCAAAAGGTACGCTTACCGCGAGGGTTATCAGCAATGTTTTAAGCGCTGCAGATTTGGCGGACTGCATATCGCCGGAAGCTGCGACGGGTGCAATCTGGGGTACGCTTGCGGCGGCAAGGCCGTAAGTTACCGAAACGGGCAGATTAATTATGGTTACCGCACAGCCGGAAAATATGCCGTAAAGCGCGGTTGCGTCCTCCGCGGTAGCGCGCAGAAGATTTACCGCGACTATGCTTTCAGCAAGCTGCGAAAGAGGCAACGCTATAGCCGTGAACGTTATGGGCACGGTGTATTTTAAAATTGAACTGAAAGAAGCCCCGCGCCTTGTAAAAAGCGGAGCGCGGCGGCGTTCGCCCTTATACAGAATGTAAGCAAAAAGCGCAGAAAGACCCTCGCTTAGTGTTACGGCGAGAAGCGTGAACGCGACCGCAAGTTCCATGTTGTTTTTAAGCTGCAACGCAAATGCCACGCCCGCAAGGACCTTTAAAAGCTGTTCGCAAATTTCGGTAAACGCCGTAGGTATCATATTGTGCTTACCCTGAAAATATCCGCGCACGACGGATAAAACGGCGACAAAAAATACCGCGGGCGAAAGAAGCTTGCAACACAGCTCTACCGCAGGTTCGCCCTGAATGCGCGCAAGAGGGCGCGCCAGCATAAACATTACTACCGCACCTATCGCGCCTATAAAACCGTAAAGACGGAAAGCCGACTTTTCCGCGCCCTCCGCCTTGCCTGAAGCAATAAGTCTGGCAATGCCCGCAGGTATGCCGGAAGCCGATACGGTTAAAAGAATGCAATACAGGGGATACACCATCTGGTATATCCCCATGCCCTCGCAGCCGAGAATATTTGTAAGCGGAATGCGGTAAAGCGCGCCGAGTATTTTGGAAATAAACCCGCCCGCGGCAATTATCGCCGCACCCGCTATGAATGACTGTTTTTCTGAAAAAATCTTTTTTAAAATTTTTGGCATAGTACTGTGTTAAACCCTGATTGACCCGCACATATGGCTTAATTACTACATTTTGAAAACTGCTTGTTGTCCGCCGAATTCAATTCATAAACAATTTACTGTTCGAACTGCGAAGCGAGTATGGTTGCCGAAAGCTGGGCAAGCTTTGCCGCGCCTGCCTCCATCTTTGCGCCGAGTTCGGTTGAAATTAACGCAACTGCACCAAGACAATCGCCGCCGCACACTATGGGCACGATAATCTGTGCGGTTACAGCCTTTGTAGCTCCGTCCGTAAGGGGAACAATGTCGCCGCCTTCGGAAAGATTGGCTATATAACTGCGCCTGCCGGCAAGAATTTTATCCATTTCTGCAGAAAGGCTTTTGCCGTAAAGCTCCCTTTTGCCGTTCCCTGCAGCATAAAGAATTTCGTCAGTGTCGCATATTACCGCAAGATGACCGGATAAATCGTTCAGACTTTTTGCCGTGCCTTCAGAAAACTTTTCAAGCGAAGCTATGGGCGAATATTTTTTTAACATAAGCTCGTCCCTTTCGGTAAATATTTCCAGAGGGTCGCCCGACTTGAGCCTTAACGTACTGCGTATTTCTTTGGGGATAACCACTCTGCCGAGCTCGTCAATCCTTCGCACAATTCCCGTTGCTTTCATAAATTTATAATTTCTCCTTAAAATTAAACCGCATATATGCCGCAACGAACGCAATTTTTTGCCGCCGCGGCGCGCTTAAAATATTTACAAGAAAAGTATGTGAAAGCAAAATTTGTTTATACATATAAAAATAACCGCAGCCTTGCTGAAGGTTTTCCGTAAAAATGCCCGCGGCAACTATGCCGCGGGCAAAGCAGCTCGGCATTATGCTGCAATTAAAATAAACCGCGGCAACTATGAGGGCAAAGTGGCGCAGCAATAAGCTGCAATTAAAAAGCCGCGGCTATAT
>CAJLLH010000056.1 GCA_905207385.1 uncultured Eubacteriales bacterium | reverse complement strand
GCGCATTTGCATGCCGCCTCCTTTAAAAATTTCCCTTTATGTCATTCGGCGCACATACCGCCGCGACATTACCCGTGCCATTATACACAAAGGGGAAAAACCTTCAAGAGACTGCACATATGCGGTCATTTTTTGAACGTATGCCGCAAAACTTGTCGCTTTATAACGCCATTTAAAAGAAAACCGCAAAAAAATCCCCGACGCCGCGGGGATTTTTTTACAAACATATCATACAGCAGGCAACGGAGCTGATTGCGGAACGGGGAGCATTATGTTCAGCGAAAAAATATTATCCGCCGCAGAGATATCCATTGTGCCTTTATATTTTTTTACTATATAAGAAATGCTTTTTACGCCGAAACCGTGATTGGGGTCGGTGCGCTGTCTGCTGAGAGGCAAACCTTGGGAAAATTCTATTTTGCCCTGATAATTGTTTTCCTGGTGAATGCTGAGCATATCGCCTATGCGCTTTACCGAAAGATTTATTACCCTGTTGCAGGCGTCGCCTATTTCCGTTACCGCATAGTCGGCATTGTCCAGCATGTTGCCGAACAGCGAAAATATATCCAACTTGGAAACAAAAGCGAGTTCTGAACCGTTTATGACATAGGCGAACTGTATGTTCTTTTCCTTGAACGTCAGACTTTTCTGTTCAAGAAGCGCGTCCATTACCTCGTTGCCCGTTACTATGTGCGAGTCGTACGTTGCAAGCGCGGCTTTCGTTTCTGCAATTTCCGCCGCGTCGCCGTACTTTTCAAGCAAGGCAAGTCCGTGCTTGAGGTCGTGGTACTTGGTGTTTATGAAGTTTATGCTTTCGCTCCACTTATTGTACTGTTCCTTTTCCTTTTCAAGGTTATACTGCGTTATTCTAAGTTCAGATTCCTTCTGCTTCTGCACGAAAAGGGCATACTGTACGCACAGCGCCATTGCCGAAACAATCATTCCGTACAGGCTTATAGCTATGTTAAGAACTACCGACCTTCCGCCGAAATCGCCTATGCGGCTTACCACTATGCACATTAAAATAACGCTGACGGAAAGAAGGTTCATCTTAAAATCGGTAGACTGCTGAAGTTTGAGCTTTGCAACGGGACGGGAAAAGAAGAACCACGCAAGAAAGTACGGAACGGGGTTTACTATAAGCGCCGTTACAAAAACATCGCCAACAAAAGAAAAATTAAATCCCGGTATTAATTTAAGCAACGAAGTAAGGCGGTTGCCGAAATGCTGGGTGGCATAACCTGCCGTGCAGGCGGCAAAAACATTCCAGAATTTTTCTTTGTAACACAGCATCATTCCGCCCACGGTAAGCATAAAAAGCCCGAAATACCGCACAAAATTTATAAGGCTGATAACCGCTATCGGTAAATCATACCCCCTTCCCCGCGGAAAGAACAGCCCGACCGTTATGCAAACCGCTGCAACGGCGGCTATTCTCAGCGCAAAATATTTACGCTTGGGAAAAGCATAAAGGTATATGTTTTCGGCTATCAACAAAAGCATCACGAATGATGCGCACATAAGGTCTATCATTTCAGTTCACCCAGATAAACGGTAAGGGACTGCATAAACTGCGCCCTGTATCTTCTTGAAATATGAACAATGTCCCTTGTTGTATGAATATCGTCCTTTATGACGCTTTTTACATATTTGAGGTTTACAAGCGCGCAGGCGCTGCAGCGGGCAAACCCGCAGGATAAAAGCTGCTTTTCAAGCGCGCTTAACGTGCCGTACGTGCCTACGTCTTCGTCCTGCATATGTATTATCACGTCATGGTTCATTATGTCGATGTAAATTACCTCGCGCGAGTCGATAAGCCGCACCCCGCCTTCCACCTTTGCGGTAAGGAATACGGGCTTGGACTTTTCCGTACACTTTATTGCGCGCTTCATCGTAACAGAAAAACTGTTGTAATTTACAGGCTTAAGTATGTAGTTGAGCGCGCCTACTTCGTAGCCCGCTATGGCATACTGGCGCATGTTCGTTACAAATATTATTACTATGTTGGCGTCGAACGCCCTCAGTCTTTTTGCCGCAGACATGCCGTCCATGCCGGGCAGCTCGATATCCATCAGGCAGATATCGTATTTAGGAGAATAATTCTCCAGCAGCTCCTCGGCATTGCGCGCGCGCGTAATTTCAAAATCTACGTCGTTTTCTTTGCCGAACTTTAACAGAATGTCTGCAATTTCCGCTGCGGCATAATCGCTGTCTTCAACCATGACCAAATTGAATTTATTCGACATTTCCCCTCCGCATTATACTCTTACGTATTTATGCACTTATCTTATTTTATCACAAAATATTTCTGTCCGCAATTCAGGCGGCGCAATTGTTCAACGCAAAAAACTGCGGGTAAACGCCCGCGCATTTTGTTCAACGCGCACTTCCGAAAATATCATTGCAAAAACAGTAACGCCGCGCAACAGATTAAACGTAAGCGGTATGTTTTACAACGCAAGCGGCAAACCACGCCGCAGAAAGCAGCCGCAAAAATTTTTGCGACTGAAGCTTAAAATTTATTAAGCCTTGTCTGCCTTTTCTAATCCGCAAAAAATTTAATCCCCGCGGTTATTCTCAACAAACGCTTAAAAAAAGCGGCGAATAAAAGTCGTAAGGCGGTTGCCGGAAGCAACCGCCTTACGCGCTGAAAATTTTAAATTAAAGAGGATAAACCGAATGTTCGCTATTTATTTTTTCTGTTTTTATAATAACTTAATCCGAGCATAGCCGCGCTGCCGGCAGTGGCAACCGCAAATACAACTATGACCGTAATCAGCGTAATTTCCCACCAGGTAGCCACAGGCACTATCCTGTCGGTAGCGGCAATGCCGTTCATCGCAGCCGAATAATTGGCGGTTACATATAAAATTCTGTGCGCCGCTTCACGCATTTTGTTGGCAAACGCAGGGCTTGAACGGTAGTCGTTGAGCGCCGTGCGCGAACCGGGACCGTCGTAGCAGTCAGTGCCGTTCATTATGCCGTCCACAAAGGTCATGAAAGACTGCGCGTTTGATGCCGCCATATCAGTTATGGCAAAGCCGTCGAACGCCCATTCGCCGCGAAGCACATTTTCCATAAGATTGGAACTTGCGCTGGTCCACAGACAACCTATTCTGTTAAAGGACGTCATCGTTGCGTGCGCGTTGCCTTGGGAAGGCTTGAAAGAATACTCAAACGGCAACAGAATTATCTCGCGCATTTCCTGTTCGTTAAGCCATATTCCTATGCCATTTCTGTTTGTTTCTTCATCGTTGGCAGCAAAGTGCTTGACGTAAGGCCATACGCCCTTGCTCTGCATGCCCTTGACTTCTTCAACTGAAGCGATGGCTGAAAGATAAGGGTCTTCTGAAAAATATTCATGCGCCCTGCCGCCGAAAGGCACGCGGTGAATATTTACGCCTGGCGCATACAGACCGGTTACGCCAGAAGCAAGCGCGTCTTCGCCGAGGCATTCCCCTACCTTTTTGATAAGCTCTTTGTTGAAAGTGGAAGCCCATATGCCTTCTGAAGGGAACGAAGTGTTTGTAACAGAACCTTCAACGCCGTTAGGGCCGTTTTCATCCTTGGTGGCGGGCTTGTTTACCGGCTCGCCGAGCTCTACCGTGGTATGCTGACCATTGGTTATGAGATACGCCTGGTCTTCATACGTCATCTGGTCGAGCAGGCTTTCCCAGGCGGGGTCGTCGTAGGCTATGGGATTTCCCTCCGTGGAACGCAGCATGGCAAGAGTTATGCCGTTATTCTGACCATATTCGGGCATTGAAGAGCCGTCCTCTTCAATTTCCTTGTAACTTGCAATGTCTTTTGCCATTTTGTCGCTGATGGAGAATGTTACAGGCTCGTCGGGCCACGTACCCTCCCAGTTGCTGCGCGAAACGTATGTAACGGAATTGTTCCCCTTGCCGTCATATCTGTTCATATCGCAGAAATCAAACTGATTGGTAATTTTTGTGCCCTTATTTTCAGTTGAGTAAGCAAAACTTTCCGCGTCGAGTTCCGGATTGTTCCAGCTTTTGCAAAGAGATGAATCGCTTTGCTCTTCAACGGTGAAGCCGCGCGCCGCCAGTATGTTATTCAGAGCGTCGTGAGCGTTGTCGCCGGCAGAGAAGAAATAGTCGCCTTCGGAAAGTATGTAAGTTTTTGCATTGTTTGCGTCGTAACTTCTAAGCTGACTTTTGTCTATTTCCACGCTGACCGTTACGGACTCTAAAAGACCGAGTTCTTCCGTCTTTTCAAACCCTGCAAGCTCAACGGCCGCTTTTTCTATGCCGTACTGCTTGTCGTAATCGTTGTAAGGCTTCTGAAGATACACCTGCACCACAGCTTTGCCGGGGACATCGCCTATATTCATTACGTCTACGGAATATACGAACGAATCGTCCTTTTCTTCAAGAACGGCGTTGCTGTACATAAAGTCGGTATAAGAAAGTCCGTAACCGAACGGGAACGCGACGTCGTCGCTGTAGTCATAATCCCCTACCCCTTCGCTGCCCATCACCGCGTCGGCGTAACGCGTTTCATAATAGCGGTAGCCAACGTAAATACCTTCCACATACACGCCGTAAACGTTCTGAGTATTGTCGAACTTGGAATAAGCCGAAGCGTTGGAATAGGTCTGCGAGAATTTCTTATTGGGGTTTGACGCCCAGTTAGCCATTGCGGGCGAAGAAAAATTATCTTTGCAATAGGTATCGGAAAGTTTGCCGGAAGGGTTTACCGTGCCGCATAAAACGTCGTTTATGGCATAGATACCCGTCGAACCCACATTGCCGACCCACATGGCGGCGTCTATGTCTATAGTGTCGTCGAACATGAAATCGAGCTGAATGGGCACTGCCGAATTGAGTATTACAATTATTTTGCCGAAAGTGCCCGAATTTTTAAGCAAAGTGAGCTGACGCAGCACCTCCTGCTCCTGGGCGGTTATCGAAAGGTAACTTCCGTCAAGTCCGTCGCTGCCCGTCGTGCTTATGTCCTGACCTTCGCCGCTGTCGCGCGAAATTACATATACCGCGGCATCGCCGTACTGAGCGAATGAATTTTTAACCGCGTCGGTATAAATGCTCCACGGCGCTTCGTTGACTTTGTAAACGAGGTTTACCATGGTGCGCTTATAGCGGGAAGCCGCGCCGTTGAGATAAAAGTCCCACAGCGTGCCGTTAACGCTGAAATCGGTGAGAGCGTCTTTGAGCGAAGGATATTCGCTGGTATCGGCGTTAGCCGAAGAACCGGTAGAACCGTAATTGAAATTTGTCGAGCCCTGTCCGAACAGACTTATTTTGCTGCCCTTTGCAAGCGGCAGCGCATTGTCGTTGCGCAGAAGTACTATGCCTTCGGATTCCACGTCGCAGCAGGTTGCATCAAGAAATTCTTCCAATTCTTCCGTGTCGGAAAACGCGCTTTTGAAATATTCGGTATCCACGCCCGAATCTTCGCCTTTTTCTATTTTAAAAGTCTGGCAGTCAAAAAAGTTATTGAGAGCAGGCGCCTGACTGTTGGCTATATTGGTAAGAGCAATCATTATTGCCAGAACGGTAGCCATGGCAACCAAAAACCTGCGCCATAATTTTACCGAAAAAATCTTCATGGTTCACCCCCTTAAGCCTTTTTAATTCGCCCGTCTTCAAGATAATCGCGCGCCATAACCGCCGAAACGAACATTAAAACCGCCGCCAGCAGACACAGTATGAAGGTTAAAACGAACGATGCCGTGAAACTTGTACCGTCTATGCTTACAAATACGTTTGCGATATATGTTATTTCAACATATATAAACTGCAGCCACGCGAAAAGATAAACTATGTAGCAGGCGTATTTAAGCAACTTTTCGCCCAGTACTGACGACGCCGCATTAAGCGCTATGCCTATTGCCAGTGCAGCAATGAGTCCGTAATCCAGCTCAGGCGTGAACGAAGTTACGCCCGTTGCCGAATACAGCGCAATAGCCGCAATACCGCAAGCAAGCGCAGCCAAAGAAACGTATAGGCTTACGCCTCTGCTTTTTATAAATTCATAAAAATTAATCATTTTCCGCCCCGCTGATTTACTGTTTGCCTTCCGTATTGGAAGTTATAGGCGTCCAGCTCAGTCCTATATCCGTGCAGACGTGAATGCAATCCACCATAGGCGCAGTAGCCTTCATCGTACCAGTGCCGTAATCGTGGTCGTTTTCAACGGAAATGCGTATGGTGTTAGTACCCTTTACAAGATGCGCGGGAGCAGTCATTACAACTTCGGTAAAAGGTCTGCGCGACGTCGTGGTAATGTCTGCAGAATCGCCGATGAGCGTAACCGCGTCGTAAGAAAGCTCTGCGCCGTTTACAAGCATCTTCACATTTTCAGGGCTGAAAGTCATATCGAAATATTCTGCGCCTATGCTCATCATAACTATGGCGTCGGAAACTTCTTCTTCCGCCTCTATTACAAATTCAAGGTATGCGCCGTTATAATAGAGCGCAGATACGTAATACCCGTTGCTTGCCTGAGCGCTGCCGTCGTCCTTCTGTATCATGCCCGTGCCGTACAGATTGACCGAATAGCCGTATCCGACTTTATCGGTAAAATCGGTATATTCCGCCTCGAACACATAGTCCTTGAACCATTTTGCATAAGCTTCGGCATTACCGCTTGTAAGCCTTTCGTTAAAGTCAAATTCTTCCGTGCAGGCCGCGTCGGCAAACCAGCCTACGAAGTAATACCCATCCCTTTCGGGCAAAGCGGGTACGGTGGGTTTGCTGAACTTTTTCACCTGCTGGGTAAGATATACGGCAGAGGATGCGCCGTCGTAGTTGTTGTAGAATGTTACGGTGAACGAATCTGACGATTCCGACTGCCAGCTTGCGGTAAGCTCAATGTTTTGGGTTACGGGAGTGCTGAAATCATACTCAACACCGTCAAGCTGCCATATGCATACGTAACCGTCGCGTTCAAGCACGGGTTCTTCAACCGTTTTTCCGTATTCAACTTTCTGGTCGGCAACGTCAGGCGCGCCTGCATAATTGGGGTTGAAGGAAACCGTAAGGACTTTTATCGCCCAGCCTGCGTACAAAATAATGTCGCCTGCGGGAGTGCTTTCAAAATCATAAGCAAGAGTACACTCCGCATCTGTAAACCAGCCGAGGAAATCGTAACCCACGCGCTCGGGTTCGGCGGGCAGACTTATCTTGTCGCCTACATTTATATCCTGCGTCGAAGATGCGGGCGCACCTTCGTAATTATAATCAAAAGTTACAGTCGCTTCAGTCTGAATCCAGCCCGCGTAAA
>CAJLLH010000055.1 GCA_905207385.1 uncultured Eubacteriales bacterium | reverse complement strand
CATTTTTTTTGCCTAAAATATTTTAATTTTTATTAAATTTTTTTGAGGGGTGGGGGCAGGTGGTAAATTTTTAAAAAATATTGTAATGCGCGGGCAAAATTTTTATATGACGCAAACGCCGTTTTTACGGAAGGGAACAGCGGCGCAAAAAGTCGCATTCTGTCGGTTGCATTCTATGACATATGCACCGTAAAGAATAATTGAGCGGCACATATGCCGCAAATAACACGTGCGCCGTGCATTATATGCCGCAGAATTAATCTGCCCCCAAACGCATATAAAAGGGGAGCGGAGGTGGAGGAAGCGCATGCGATGCGTGCGCCTTTAATGTGCGGTTTTCAGATGTTTTAAACAACATATGCGCGTTGAAAAATTCAATTGCCGGAGATTTGCCTCTTTCTTTTGCGTTATGCGTAACGGCTGTAAATTTGTCTTTTTACGCGTGCGCGCGCACGCATATGCGTTTTTACATAATAAAAACGCTCTTCTTTTTTGCTATAAGTGATTAGCGCCGCAAATTTCGCCGTCAGACGATAAATGCGAAATTACGCATGCATTCGGAATAAATAATAATCTCCGATTCGCGCAAAATAATTACAAAGCTTTGAAATAATTAACACTTATTTTACAACGCGGCAAAATATAATAAAAAAAATCGTTTTTTGTTACAAATTTATTACAACTGAGTGTAATAGTTTTTTACAACTCTTTGTTATCATTTAACCGTCGAAAGGAAAAAAATAAAAAAATATCTTTTAAATCAAGGAGTTAAAAGAAAAAGTATGAAAAAATTTGCAAAAGTGTTTGCAGTAGCAGCGGCGTGCGCCGCACTCACAGGTTCCGTAGCAGCATTCGCAGGCTGCGGCGGTTCCGCTGAATCTATCACGATTACGGGTTCGTCTTCAGTTACTCCCCTTATGGAAAAACTTGCGGCGGCTTATGAAGAAGACCATGACGTAAGAATAACTGTATCCCAGTCCTCTTCCGGTGCAGGCGTTACCGATACGATTGCGGGAAATAACGATTTCGGTATGGCTTCCAGAGCAGTTACCTCAGACGAAATGTCTCAGGGCGTAAAGGGCGAGACTCTTTGCAACGACGGTATATCGCTCGTAGTTGGCAAAAACTGCACGGCTACCAACATAACCACTGCCGAAGTAAAAGCGCTTTACAGCGACAATACCCCTGCATGCGGCGGCGTAATTACTGCGGCTGTAGGTCGTGACGAAGGTTCGGGTACGCGTGATTTCTTCGATGAACATTTCGAACTTGACGGTTACAATTCCAAAGTAGGTACTCAGGCTGAAACGGGTAACGTTATAGAAACAATAGCCAACACTAGCAACAGCGTAGGTTACATTTCCTATGGTTCACTCGGCAGCAACAGCAGCCGAATCAAAGCTCTTTCGCTCGACGGTGTTGAGTGCACTCTTGAAAATCTTAAAAACGGCAGCTATGTCCTTTGCAGACCTTTTGTAATCGTGCTCAGCACCAGCAGAGAACTTTCCGAAGCTGCTCAGGGCTTCTATGACTACATCATGAGCGATGCAGCCCAGTCGGTAATTTCTGCAGAAGGTTACATTTCTATAAAATAACGGAAAATCGGTAGCAATTTATGGACAAAGCTAAAGCAAAAGAAAATATCGCCAACGCTTTTACCAAAGAAAATATCGCAAAGGCAGTATTTATTGCCTTTGCGGCATTTTCGATTTTAGCGGTATTTATTATAATAGGATATTTGCTCTACGCAAGTATACCCGCCTTTAACGAATCGGGATTCTTCAAGTTTATTTTTGAAGAATTGTGGAGCTCGAGCACTGAAGTTTACGGCGTCGCCCGCATGATAGTGGGTACGCTGGTTCTTACGTTATGCTCAGTGCTTATAGGTGGCTCGCTGGCAATATTTACGGCGGTATGGCTTGTGTTTTACTGCCCTAAAAAACTTAAAAAAATTTATACGCAGTTGATAAATCTGCTTGCCGGAATTCCGTCTATAGTATACGGTCTTTTCGGTTATAAGGTTCTTATTCCGCTCCTTCTGGCGCTCGGTGCGCCCGAACCCGGCACAGGACTTCTTACTTCAACTATAGTTCTTTCCGTAATGATACTGCCCACCATTACGTCCATTACCAAAAATAGCCTTGAATCTGTTCCTTTAAACTATTACGAAGGCGCGCTCGCGCTCGGCTGCACAAAGAATCAGGCGGTATGGAGGGTGCTTCTTCCTGCGGCTAAAAGCGGTATAATAGCTGCGTTAATTCTTGGCATAGGCAGGGCGGTCGGCGAAACGATGGCGGTGCAGATGCTGATAGGCAACGGTTCGGGATATCCCTCGGGATTATTTATTCCGTTTTCTACGCTTTCTGCCAACATAGTTCAGAACTGGGGCTATGCCGAAGTATGGAACGGCGATTTTGCTAATCCTACTCAGCAGAATTATCTTTTTGCAGACGGATTTGTGCTCCTTATCATAATTCTTATTCTCAATGTTTGTCTGTTCCTTACCAAAAAAGAAAGCAACGCGGGCAACCATTGGTTCTCGCGCCGTTTTCAGGAAGGCAATGTAAAGGAAAATCAGCTCCGCAGCTATCGTCGTACGGGCAGCGTGCAGGACGTTCTGTGGATTATTTCCTGGATAATAGCTGTTTTTGTGGCGGTATTCCTTTTCGCAATAATCGTTATGGTTCTTATCGGAGCTTTCTTCCCTTCGGTTATAGGTTTAGAAGGCGAAAGTGCTTTTAGCCTCAAATTTTTGTTCGGTGAAAGTTCTAACGCTCAGATAACGCTTGTGCCGGCAATGGTGTCAACGCTGATGCTTATACTTCTGGCTCTTCTGATAGCCCTGCCCCTCGGCGTAGGTGCGGCAATATTCCTTAACGAATATTCCAGAAAAGGCAGCAAGTTTGTAAAAATAATAAGGCTTTTCGTCGATACGCTTTCGGGTATACCTTCAATAGTTTTCGGTATATTCGGCTACGTAATGTTCGTAAGCTCATTGGGAATGGGGTATAGCCTTGGCGCGGGCGGCATAACTCTTTCACTGATAATTTTGCCTACAATTATCCGCTCTACCGAACAGGCGCTTTCTGAAGTTCCCGACTCTATGAGAGAGGCAAGTTACGCCCTCGGCGCGGGCAAGGTGCGCACAATATTCCTTGTAGTGCTTCCTCAGGCAATAGCCGGCATAATAACTGCCGTAATACTTTCCATAGGCAGAATAATAAGCGAATCTGCTGCTCTTATATTTACTGTAGGCAGTGCCGCAACTTTTGTTCCCACGGGATATGGCGACAGCTGCGCAAGCCTTGCGGTGCTCGTATGGAGATTTATGAGCAACGGACTCAATATGGAGGCGGCATTTGCCACGGCGGCTGTCCTTCTTATTCTTGTAATAATTCTTAACTTGCTTGTAACTGTAGTAGAGTTGGCATTCAAACGGAGAAATAAGGTATACATTTTTAAACTATTTGTTACATAACTCTTTTTCAAATTTATTGAATTGCGCCTGTGGGCGCTTTGCCGTTGTCTGCAAAAAAACTTAAAAAGTTTAAACGGGCGGCATGTTTTAGGAAATAGTAATTGCCGCATTTAGTCGCGATTTCTGACCGATTGTTTAATCGGAAAAATATAAAAAACTTAAAAGGAGTAGGTATGAAAGGAAAAATTGCTGCCGCCATAATAAGTGTAATTGCACTTGTCGCAGCCATAATCGCTGCTGTTTTTGTTAATTACTATACCAACAGCGACAAGGTAATCAGTTTCGATGCTGAATCGGATGGCGAAACCCTTGCTTTCACCTGCGAAAATATGTACCCCGGACAGGTTCAGGCTTCAGAATTCAGGCTTGAATCTGTTTTTGACGGAGAAATTATTTTTACATTCGTTAAAGGCGACGTAACGGCTCTTCTGCCTTATCTCAATGCCGAGGTCAGCGTGGACGGCGTTTCTTTATACAGCGGACCGCTCAATGAACTTATGGGTAAAAATCTTACCTCGCGCATAACCCAAGAGGGGTCGGATTTTGCTTTAAGTTATTGGATAGATATCGATGCTGACAATTCTGCTCAGGGACTTTCTGCTAAATTTTATGTAGACCTTAAGGTGGAACGCTGAAATAATGCGTACTGACGGAACAATAGATATGTCGCCGTTCAAAAACAGCAAGCAGGACAGTCCATCCATAAACGAAGTAAGTTTTGTTCGCGTGGAGGCGACAAAAACTCTTGCTAAGTTGTATGAAGAGCTTTCCGAAGAAAGCAAGTTTTTTTACGATTCGTTGGTGGATATGTCGCATTTATTAGCGGGTATCAGTTGTTTTATAACGGATAAATATTTTCTTGCAAAACTCGGACAATATCGTGTATGCCGCATAACTTTGCGCGGCGGAGTTGTTATATGCGAATGCTATATTACCGACCCTTCGCTTAGTGAATTTTCTCGCAGTGCGGGAGCAGGTTGCATAACCGTTCAGCCGATAAAGGTGCGGTTGGTAAACCAAAAAGCTTTCGAGGCGGCTCAATATACGCTTAAACTTGCTTACGAGTCGGCAGAAAAATGCAGACTGGCTCATGCAGAACTTAAAAGAAATGAAAAAAATGCCAAAAGGCGCGCACAGCGCCGAAAGGTAAAATCGGAGGATATATAAATGAAAAAGTCAAGGGTAACTACTGTCTTTGTATCGGTAGTGCTCGTGCTTGCGCTCGTCGCAAGCTTGATGGTGGCTACATATGCGCTCTTTTCTGATCAGACGCGCGTAAACAACCACCTTCAGGCCGGTACGCTTCAGATTGAATTGTACCGCACGAACCTTACCTACACGGACTACAATGCTGAAGGTGGTAAAATCACCGTCGATGAAGATGTAAATCTTACTACGGCAAGCGAAGCAACGGTTTTTGCTTCCGCAAACTACTTCCCCGGCATGGTGCAGACGGCTGAACTCAAAATAGTCAACAATGGTTCGTTGCCGTTCGATTACGAGCTTTCGTTCACTATTGACGAAGAAAACGCTCAGTCTCCGCTGGCAGAACTTATTTTTGTAAAAGTTACAGATGCCGACGGCAAAGTTGTAACGGCAGAAAAAACTACGCTTGCCGATATGGCGAAAACTCCCGTTGATATCGGTTCTATGAACGGTACGGCAGGCGAAAGCGAAACTTTTACCGTTGAGATAAGCTTCGATGAAAACGCTAACGACAGCGTGCAGCAGGCGGAAATTTATTTCGACATTCTTGTAACTGCAACGCAGGCTAATCCTAACGCTTGAATGCGGCATATATGAGGGGCAATAGCCTGAAAACATAATTAAACATATATTCAGAAAATATAAAAAATAATTTAATAGGGGATGTAATCAATGAAAACAAAAAGAAACATAGCTATATGCGGACTTACGCTTGTTATGTGCGTTTCGTTGCTCGCAGGCGTTACGTTTGCTTGGTTTACCGATTCCATAACCAACAGCGGCAACACTATTTCTTCGGGCGACCTTAAAATTAACGCTTACGCTTACGATTTAGGCGAAGGCGGCGAAAGCTATACGATAAATGAGACCGCTTATTCCTTTGAATCTGACGAAAATCGTCAGAATCTTAAGGAAGACAATAAAGCTGTGATAACCGAAGAAAACTGGTATCCCGGTCAGTCTTCGGCAAAAATGTTCACGGTTGAAAACGTTGGCAGTCTTGCTGCAGACGTATCGCTCGATTTCTTTGTGTCTGGCGGACTTACCGAAGCGCTTTGGTTTGATTTTATTCAGGTAGGCGCTGACGGCAACGTTATGGGTCAGTTTGTTGAAAGGCCTATGGAAACTCTTCCCGCTCTTGCTGAAGCCCTTGGCGACGTCGAACTTGCCAGCGGCGAAAGCATAAGCTTCGTGCTTATTTACGGTATGGAAAAGGAAGCTCAGAACGAATACATGAACCAGTCTTTCCAGGTAAACGTATTCATTTCGGCTAAGCAGACCGTCGAAGGCGCAGAAGGTCCCGTTGTTGTAAATCCCGGCACAGACCTTTCCGAGGTTGTAAACAGCGTGGCGGATAACTCCACGATAGTACTTGCCGCAAACGGCGAATATGAAGTAAAAGATGCTATAGACCTTTCCGGCAAGAAAGGCATTGTTATAGACGGTAACGGCGCAACCATAACGATGGGAACGGAGGTAAGCGGTGCAAGCTATTCTCTTGCAAAAGCAGCTGCCCTTGCAGATACGTTAGCGGATAATTCTGGCGAAGAATCTATATTAAATATATCCGGCGCGGAAAACGTAATAATCCGTAACCTTACCGTTGAAGGTGCTGTAAAGCACGGTATCAATCTTTACAAGAGTGCTGACGTGCTCATTGAAAATGTAGTGGCTAAAGATAACGGCGCGCTTGGCATTTGCGTTAACGCTTCCGAAGTTACTTTGAAAAATGTAACCACGTCGGGCAACGCATGGGGCGGCGTCAATGTGGATAATAAGGTAGGCGAAGTAACGTTGACTGTGGACGAAGCTTGCTCATTCGGTGAATATCTTCAGATATATGCAGATTCCGAAGAGATAGGTCTTGCAATTAACGTTAACCTTCCCGAAAAATATACCGCTGTAAAACTTTCCATTCCTGTAGGTGAATTCGTTGCGGAAAGATATCTTTGGACGACCGATGCTGTAGTAAGTAACGCAACAGAACTTTCTACTGCGGTAGCCGCAGGCGGCAATGTAATATTCGCTAACGATATTGAAACCAGCGGTAGTATAGCTAGTGCTAAAGATGTACATATCAATCTCAATGGTTACACTTGGTTCAATAAATATGCTTTTACCAATGGCGTAACCGGCGGTGCTGCTATGACTATTACTAATGGTAAAATAGTGAATGAAAGTTCACATAGCGCAAATGCTAACTTCACTGTAGAAAAAGATTCAACTCTTACTATGAGTTACATAGATGCTACTAGCAACAGAAGTTTTATCGTTGTGGATGGTGCTCCTAACGCTCATCTGATTGTCGATTCGTGTGTTATTAATTCTTCTGACTCGACTGCTATTTCTACAAATGCGTCTACAAGCTATTCTTGTAAAATAGAAATATACAACAGTGAGATTGCTTGTAATAGTACAGAAAAAGACGTTTATCCTATGGATAACTGCCCTGTATACATAAATGTAGACGGCGAGCTTATTATTGATAACTGCGTAATAACTGGTCAGCGTCAGGGTGTTATGGTTCGTGCCGGAACGGCTAATATAACAAATACTACAATAATTAATAAAGCGGAATTCAAAACTCTCAATATGTATCTAGATGGAACTTGGGGTTCTGGCAATGAAGTGCCTATGGCTG
>CAJLLH010000054.1 GCA_905207385.1 uncultured Eubacteriales bacterium | reverse complement strand
TAAAAAAACTTTATGTGCAATAAATAATTTTATTTCCCCGAGGGGGAGAGGTTTATAAGAAAAGTGCTTAAAAACTTTCAATTAATTACGTTTTAGGTTTAATAGAACCTTGCTAAAGTTTTCAGGCGGAAGAGTAAGTTAATTCTTGCGTTTTTATGCTTGAATTGCGCCGTTTGTTTTATGCCGTAATTTCTGCATTTTTTTGCGCATATCTTTTAATCTGCCCCGACATTTCTTACTTTATAAGCTTAAATACCTCGTCTGAAGGCTTTCTGTCTTTGGGTCGTATTTCGTAGCCTTCCTCGGCGTAACCTACCGCAATGACGAGGGGGAAGCGCGACCCTTCGGGTTCGCCTAAAAATTCGGCAATTTCTTCTTCCTTGCGTATGCCGAGAATGCAGGTCTGCAGTCCGCAGTATTCAGCGGCAAGCGTTATGTAAGCGGCAAGAAGTCCTATATCGTTGCCCGAAAAATCTGCAAAAGTAAATTTTTCTGCAATCTTTTCTTCAAATTTGCTGCGGTTGAGCTCTATTGCAATAAAGGCGGGGCAGCAAGATGCCCACTTGTTAGAGCCCGCCATCTGCACGCAGGCTGCAAACTTTTTTGCCTTTTCGCCGTTTATTGCAAACATTTTCCACGGCTGAGAATTCTTTGCCGAAGGCGCAAGCGCGCCAAGACTGCAAATTTTTTCAAGGTCGGCGTCGGCTACGGGTTTATCCGAATATCTGCGTGTAGACTGCCTTTTTAAATAAAGTTCTTCAAGATTCATAATTTCCTCCGTAGTTGCAATAGTCATTGCTTAAATGAGTAAATAAAATCTTTTGCTGCGTGCTTAAATTAATTCGTGCTTAAATTAAGCAGTAAATTATCAGCATTATGCTTTGTAAAGCAAGAACAACATAGCACGGCAACTTTACGCGCAGAATGGCAAAATTGCTTGGCTCGTAGTCCTGATTGTCTTGTTCGAATTTGTTTTTTCTGTATAAGTGCGAATACCACCTGTTGTTGCGTTTTGCTAATTGGTAAGCAAATCTGTTAATTATGATAACGACAATCGCCATAACTCCTATGCCGATTTCAAGGTAAACCGAATCAGGGTGCAGTAGGCATAGGCAGAACGTTTCAAGAACAGAAAGTATTGAAAACATTATTGCAATTGTGTTTGGATTTAAAAGAAAGTTCTTCATAAAATGCCTCAGATTGCTTTAATGGCGACGCCCGAAACGGATAAAATTTCAACGTCGATGTAAATAGAGTCGAATATGTCGTCAGGGTTGAGTGATACTGAAAGCCACGCCGAACCGGAAATGACGTAAGGTTTGTCGCGCGTTATTGAAGATATGTTGGCGCTTTTCACGCCGTCCAGGTCGCCGTAGTCGCTGTGAAGCTCATACCGCACGGAAACATTTCTTAATGTGTAAGAATCGTCTGAACAGGCAAATACAACATTGTAGTCATACTGGTCGTATCCGCCGAGGACAGAATTGAAATCTAGCATGCAGTATGCTCTGATATAGTTTTTATAGTTGGCGTTGTTGATTTTTGTGCCCACGCGTGAAATAAGCGCAGCCAATATTGCTATTACTGCAAATATCGCCAGCAGGTAACTTAAAATTGCTTCCCATAAGGGGACTTCTTTCTTTTCCATAACTTTTTTCAATTAAATTGTTTCGTTTAAATAAGGCGGAGGCATTAAAAACCCTATGTTAAATAATGCCGCGCTATATGTCAAAAACGGGTAAAAACAGGGCGGGCGCAAGCGCCCGCCCGTAAGGCTTATAATTTATTTTTTAAGCTGAGCCGCAAATTCTTCTTTTTCCTTTTCGGCTTTCTGCATGGAAAGTTCGGCCTTTTCGGCTACGTTTTCCTTGGTGAAGCCGAAGTGTTCGAATACCTGTTTAGCGGGGCCGGATACGCCGAACGTGTGCATAGCCACAACTTCGCCGCAGTCGCCGCTGTACTGGTACCACGCAAAGTGCGAAGCCGCTTCAACGCATACGCGCGCCTTTACAGCGTGGGGCAGAACGCTTTCCTTATATTCGGCGGTCTGCTTTTCAAACTCTTCCATGCAGGGCATGGAAACAACCCTTACCTTCTTGCCATTTGCCGCAAGAATATCTTTTGCGCCCATGCAAAGTTCTACTTCAGAGCCGCTGCCTATAAGTATTACGTCGGGCGTGCCTTCGCAGTCGCTCAATACGTAGCCGCCGAGCAGAGCCTTAAGACCCGTGCCGGGATACTGGGGCAGATTCTGCCTTGTAAGGACGATGGCGGTGGGGCTGGACTGCGTAAGCGCAGAAACGTAAGCCGCCGCGGTCTCTCTTCCGTCGCAGGGGCGGAATACCTTAAGGTTGGGTATGGAGCGCAGACCTATAAGCTGTTCCATCGGCTGGTGTGTAGGTCCGTCTTCGCCTACGCCTATGGAATCGTGCGTCATTACATAGATTACGGGTATATTCATAAGCGCGCTCATTCTTATGCCCGCCTTCATGTAATCGGCGAACGAGAAGAAAGTTGAGCACAGCGCCTGAAGTCCGCCGTGAAGCTGAATGCCGTTGCAGATAGCCGCCATGGCGTGTTCGCGTATGCCGTAGTGAATGTTTCTGCCCTCTCTGTTTTCGGGCGAGAAATATCCCGCGCCTTTAATTTCCGTCTTGGTGGAGGGAGCGAGGTCGGCAGAGCCGGACATTATGTTGGGCATATACTGCGAAATTTTTGCAAGCACTTTGCCGCCGCTTGCGCGGGTAGCTTCGGGCGAGCTGAAATCGAACAGACCTTCAATCTTCTTGAAGTCGGGCTCTATGCCGCGCATGAAAAGTTTGTACTGCGCGCAAAGTTCGGGGTAAGCTTCCTCGTACTTTGCAAACATTTCGTTCCACGCCTGTTCGTCCTTAAGTTTTTCTTCGGCAATCTTAAGGCAGTGTTCTTTGACGTCTGCGGGTACTGCGAAGGGTTCTTCCGTCCAGTTGAAGAACTCTTTCATCTTCTGCAGATTTTCGTTGCCCATGGGCGCGCCGTGCACGTCTGCGGAATCAGCAAGGGGCGAGCCGTAGCCTATTATAGTTTTGCAGATTATTATGGAAGGCCTTGTAAGGTCGCTCTGGGCGCGCTTTATTGCCGCCCTTAAAGTGAGCAGATTGTTTGCGTCGTCAACGCGTATAACCTGCCAGCCCTGAGCCGCGAACCTTGTGGGAACGTCTTCGGTAAAGGTGCAGTCAATCTTGCCTTCAATGGTTATGTTGTTGCTGTCGTACAGCAGTATAAGCTTGCCAAGTTTCTGCGCGCCCGCAAACGAGCAGGCTTCGTAGCCGATGCCTTCTTCAAGGCAGCCGTCGCCGCAGATGCAGTAGGTGAAGTGGTCAACAACGGGGTATTCGGGCTTATTGAAGCGCGCCGCAAGGTGAGCTTCCGCAAGCGCCATGCCCACGGCGTTGCCTATGCCCTGACCCAAAGGACCGGTAGAAGTTTCCACGCCGTCAGTTTTGCCGTATTCGGGGTGTCCGGGCGTTCTTGAGCCGAGCTGGCGGAAATTCTTTATGTCGTCCATGGTTACGTCGAACCCGAAAAGGTGGAGCAGACTGTATAAAAGCATGGAGCCGTGTCCAGCGGAAAGAACAAACCTGTCGCGGTTGTCCCACTTGGGGTTTTTGTAGCTGAACTTCAAAAATTCGCTGAAAAGTTCGTAACCCATAGGCGCGGCGCCTATGCAGATGCCGGGGTGGCCCGAATTTGCTTTCTGAATGGCCTCGGCAGAAATAATTCTTATCGTGTCTACGCTTTTCTGCTGTACAGACATAATAAAATCTCCTTGTGTTTTTTTATCTTTATAAATTAGTTTTGCAATATTTGTTATCTTTATTTACGCCGTTTTCGCACAATTACAAAAGGTTTCAGTCCCTTAGTTTAAAGGGGGCTTGAAATCAAAAGTCTGTAAATCTTAAGCTACAAACTTTTTCAAAAGAGTAAGGTCAAGCCTTTCAAACTTCTCAAGCATCTTCAAAAGTGCGGCAATCATTTTTTTGCATCCGCCCGCAGAGTTGCTTTCAACGTTTATGGGCATTATTGCTTCGTGCAGGCTCATTCGTATGAGTACCCAGCCGTCGCCGTGCTCTTTGTCAAAGTTTATCCTTATGCCCTCGTAATTGGGGTTTGCAAGGCTTGCGCCTTCAACGGAAGGAGCGTCCTTTTCAATCTCTTCAAGCACGCATTTTCCGTACTCGCGGAAGTCGTCGCCGTCGATTGTCGGCCTTATTTCAGCCGCTTCGGCGGGCTCTTCAAGTCCGCTTATAAGGTTAGCGATGCGCTCGCCCTTTTTAAGCTGTTCGGCAAGAATTATAAGTATTTCGGTAACGAGGTACGCGCCGTCGTCCAGAAAGTAATTGTCTTTGAACGCGCAGTGTCCCGAAGTTTCCACGGCGAGCGGCGAATATTCGCCCGCGTCGTTAAGCCTCTTGCATTCGTCTATAACGTTGCGGTATCCGCGCATGTAGCGGTGGTGTTTGCCGCCGCGTTCTTCTATAAATCTGGTAAGCCCGTCGCTGGTTACAGAGTCGGTTACGATAGTGCCCTTGCGCTTTTCCAGAAGGCGCGCCGAAATAAGCGCTATCAGCCTGTTGCGGTTTATCTCTTCGCCCTTGACGTCAACGGCGCCCGCGCGGTCTACGTCGGTATCGAAAATAATGCCCAGGTCCGCGTGGTTTTCAAGCACGGCTTTTTTAAGCGCCGCCATTGCGCCCTTGTCTTCGGGGTTGGGCGCGTGGTTGGGGAACATGCCGTCGGGGTTAAGGAAAACGCTGCCGTCGGTGTTCGCGCCGAGGGGTTTTAAAACCTTTTCGGTAAAAAATCCGCCTGCGCCGTTGCCCGCGTCGACGATGATTTTTCTGCCTTCAAGCGGTCTTTCGCTGCCGCACGCCGCGCGCACGCGGTCTGCAAGCTGGGCGCTGTATTCGTCCATGAAGTAGTCTTCATAAACCTTGCCTTCGCCCGCGCAGAATGTGCCGCTTTCGGCGATGTTCAAAATCTCGTCCACGTCCGAACCTTCCAGTCCGCCTTCGGGCGTAAAGAACTTAAGCCCGTTTCTGTCGGCAGGCAGGTGCGAAGCGGTAATCATAACCGAGCCGTCAAGCGCCCTGTTCTTGTCCTGCAGAATCATGAACATGGAGGGGGTGGAAGAAAGTCCCGTACAGCAAACGTCCGCGCCGCAGCAAGTTGCGCCGCGCACAAAGGCGTTTTTAAGAATTTCCGCCGTAATTCTGCTGTCGTAGCCGAGCGCTATTTTAACGCTCTTTTTGCCCGTCTTTTCAGTAAGCCAGGTAACGAACGCGCGCGCAATCACTTCAACCGCGTCTTCGGTCAGGGTTACAGCCCTGCCCAAAACGGGTGAAGCCACGCCGCGTACGTCCGTTCCGCTTTTAAGTTTTTTAATAGCTGCGTAATTCATATTCCCTTACATTATACATTTTCGGCGGCGCAAACACAAGTGTTTAGTAATAAATTATTTCGCGAAAAATCTTTTGCAGGGTAAAATCTTTTTTCTGCGCAAATTATTTGCCGCCGCCGCGCCGATATGATATAATCTTAAAAGAAATTGTTAAACTTTAAAAAGTTTGTATTTATAAGGAGTTGCTATGGCAAACGAAAGCCAGTTTGTAAATCAGATTGCCGACATAGAAAACGATTTCCCCCAGTGGTATACCGACGTCGTTTTAAAGACAAAGCTCGTCGATTACGGTCCCGTAAAGGGCACGATGGTAATACGCCCTTACGGCTACGCCATATGGGAAAACATCCAGAAGGAACTGGATAAGCGCTTCCGCGCAACGGGGCACGAAAACGCGTATTTCCCTCTTTTAATTCCCATGAGCTTTTTATCCAAGGAAAAGGAGCACGTGGAAGGCTTCGCGCCCGAAGTTGCCGTAGTAACCCACGCGGGCGGCGAAGAGCTTGCCGAACCTTTGGTCGTTCGCCCCACTTCGGAAACCATAATAGGCAACATGTATTCCAAGTGGCTTCAGTCCTACCGCGACCTGCCCATTTTAATCAACCAGTGGGCAAACGTAATGCGCTGGGAAAAGACGACCCGTCCTTTCCTCCGCACTTCCGAATTCTTGTGGCAGGAAGGTCATACCGTCCACGCCACCGAGGAAGAGGCTGTCGAAGAGACGATTAAAATGCTCAACGTTTACAAGGAGTTTGCCGAAAACTGCCTTGCCATTCCCGTAATAACGGGCAAAAAGACTGAAAAGGAAAAGTTTGCGGGCGCAGTTGCCACCTACGGCATGGAAGCGATGATGCACGACGGCAAAAGCCTTCAGGCGGGCACTTCGCATTACCTCGGTCAGAACTTTTCAAAGGCGTTCGATATAAAATTCCTTGATAAAGACGGCGCGCTCAAGTACGGCTACACCACAAGCTGGGGCGTATCCACAAGGCTCATAGGCGCAATAATAATGGCTCACGGCGACCAGCGCGGACTTTCGCTTCCGCCCGTGGTTGCGCCCGTTCAGGTCGTAATCGTGCCCATCGCCGCCAAAAAAGCGGGCGTTATGGAGGAGTGCGCAAAGGTAAAAGCAATGCTCGAGGAAGCGGGCGTGCGCGTAAAGCTCGACGATTCGGACAACAGCCCCGGCTGGAAGTTCAACGAATGGGAAATGAAAGGCGTGCCGCTCAGATTGGAAATAGGTCCCCGCGACATTGAGAACGGCGTGGTGACGGTCGTGCGGCGGGACAACGGAGAAAAGAGCGTTGTGAAAAAACATAGTAAAACTTTTTTAAAAACGTATATTTATCTATTGACAATGAATATTTAACCGGTGTATACTACATAACGTTAAAAAGAAAGCCTTTGGATAAGGGCCTCGGCTCTGTCCAATGAAAATGAAGGAGAAATAAAAATGAAAAAAGTCAATACCAAGAAGCTTGCGACGGCGAGCATCCTGTGCGCCGTTGCAGTTGTGGGAAGTCTGTTTTCCTTTCCCGTGTTCGGCAGCAAGTGCGCGCCGGTTCAGCATATGGTGAACATCATATGCGCGGTGCTGCTCGGCCCGGCGTACGGCGTGGGTGCGGCGTTTGCCGCGTCGCTTATCCGCAATCTGCTCGGCCTGGGCAGTCTCATGGCTTTCCCCGGAAGCATGTTCGGCGCACTGCTGTGCGGTCTTGTCTATGAAAAAACCGGAAACATTGCCGCAACGCTTGTCGGCGAGGTGTTCGGAACGGCGATCCTCGGCGGCCTGTGCGCTTACCCCGTGGCGATATACTTTATGGGGCAGTCGGCCGCGGCCATCGCGTTTTACGCATACATCATCCCGTTTTTCGTATCAACGGCAGGGGG
>CAJLLH010000053.1 GCA_905207385.1 uncultured Eubacteriales bacterium | reverse complement strand
CGTACGCGGCGCGCCGCTTTTTTTCAGTTCTCGGCACAAAAAGTTCAGGTCAGGTCGTCAAACCTTGACAATCTCTTTTTTATCGAGCGTATGTTTTCCTTGACGGACCTGGGCGAAGCTCCGCCGTAAGAGGTGCGCGCCTCCGCGCAGTTTCTCGCCTGAACGGTTTCGCAGATGTCTATGTCGAAATGCTCGTCAAAGCTCTGGTATTCCTCGATTGTCATGTTCTGCAGCGTTCTGTTTTCGGCTAAGCACCAGCGCACTATGCGTCCCGTAACCTCGTGAGCGGTGCGGAAGGGCACGCCCTTTTTGGCAAGGTAGTCGGCAACGTCTGTCGCGCAGGCAAATTCGGCTTCAGCAGCCTTTTTCATTTTATTGCCGCGCATAAGAATGTTGTCTATAAGTTCAGCCATTATGTTTACGCAGCCCATCAGCTGTTTTTCCGCGTCGAAAAGTCCTTCCTTGTCTTCTTGCAAATCTTTGTTGTACGCAAGGGGTATGCCTTTGAGCGTGGTGAGTATAGCCATAAGGTGTCCGTACATTCTGCCCGTCTTGCCGCGCATGAGCTCGGGTATGTCTGGGTTCTTTTTCTGCGGCATTATGGAAGAGCCGGTGGAGTACGCGTCGGGTATTTCAAAATATCCGAACTCCTCGGAAGAGTACAGTATTATATCTTCGCACAGCCTTGAAAGGTGCATCATCGTCATTGACGCGTTGAAAAGGTATTCCGCAACGAAGTCGCGGTCGGAAACGCCGTCCAAAGAATTTTCGCACGGCCTGTCGAACTCGAGCAGGGTGGAGGTCATGTTTCTGTCTATGGGGTAAGAAGTTCCTGCAAGCGCGCCGCTGCCGAGCGGCATAACGTTCATGCGCTTTCTTGACGCGGCAAATCTGTCGGCGTCCCTTAAAAACATTTCGGCATAGGCGTTGAAGAAGTGTCCCGCGCACATGGGCTGAGCCTTTCTCAGATGGGTATAGCCGGGCATAATGTATTTAAGGCCGCTTTCTGCCTTGTCGGCAAGGCTTTCAACAAGCGCGCATACGGCTTTTACGGCATTGTCGTTGGCGTTTCTCACGTACAGGCGGAAGTCTGTAGCCACCTGGTCGTTGCGCGAGCGCGCCGTATGCAGTTTTTTGCCGCTGTCGCCTATTCTTGCAACCAGCTCGTTTTCTACGAAAGAGTGTATGTCCTCGGCGTCTTTAATCTCTGTGTTGCCCGCCGCGATGTCGGCGTAAATGGCTTCCAGCCCGCCGCAAATTTCGTCGCATTCGGCTTCGGAAATAATGCCGCATTTGCCAAGCATTCTCGCGTGCGCGACGGAGGCGGTTATATCCTCTTTCCACAGTTTTTTGTCGAAGGGCAGCGAATCGTTGAATTCGTCCGCGTCTTTTGCCGTAGGCTCTTCAAATCTGCCTTGCCACAGTTTCATATGCAATAAACCTCTTATTTAAATTGACTTATCTTTCAAATTAATCTAAAATGATATAGTATACAAAAATTATAACCAAAAAATCGCCATAAATCAAGCGTATTTTTTGCACGGACTTATTTTATGATAATTTTGGGCATCGACCCCGGTCTTGCGACCATGGGCTACGGCGTAATTGAAAAGAAGCCCGACGGCAACTGCGTCCCCGTTGACTACGGCGTGGTTCTCACCCCCAAGGATGAAAGCCTGCCCGTCCGCCTTGCAATGCTGGAGGAGGGCGTAAACAAAATCCTTAAAAAGTTCAACCCCGCCGAAATATCGGTGGAAGAGCTGTTCTTTGCCAAGAACATAACTACGGGCATACCCGTCGCCCACGCGCGCGGAGTTATACTTTTAACTTGCCAGAAGTACTGCGGCAAGCTGTACGAATACACGCCCATGCAGATAAAGCAGGCGCTGACTGGTTACGGCAGGGCGGACAAAGTTCAGATGATGCACGTCGTAACTTCTCTTTTGCACCTTTCCAAAATACCCCGCCCCGACGACGCCGCCGACGCCCTCGCAGTCGCGTTGTGCCACGCGCACACCTCGCGTTTCGGCAGAATGTTCGGCATTCAGTAAATTTAAGGCTTGCGGATAAACCTGCGCGCAAGTTTTCGCGCGGATAAGTTTTTCCGATAAGGTAAAATAACGGTAAATATATGATAGGATATCTCAAAGGCAAAATTTTATCGCTTTCAGAAGACACCGCGCTAATCGAAACTGGCGGCGTCGGGTACGAAGTGCTCTGTTCCGCCTCGGCGCTTGCCGCGCTTTCGGGCAGGGAAGAGGGCGAAGTTTACACCTACCTTCAGGTTCGCGAAGACGGCATAAGCCTTTTCGGCTTTTCCTCCCCCGCGGAAAAGAATATGTTTTTAAAGCTCGTGTCCGTTTCGGGCGTAGGCCCTAAAATGGGCATAGCCGTGCTTTCTGGCATGGATATAAATTCCCTCGCCGTGGCAATAGCGTCTTCCGACGTCAAGCGCCTCAGCACGGTCAAGGGACTTGGCAAAAAGACGGCGGAGCGCATAATTTTAGAGCTCCGCGAAAAGGTTTCGGGCACGGCTGAAGCTCCTGCAAAGGCTGGCGCAGCGCCCGTAATTCCCGCGCAGGACGGCGACGAGGACGCGGTTGTCGCGCTTATGTCGCTCGGCTTCACCCGCGCGGAGAGCACCCGCGCAATAGAAAAGGCGCGCGCTGGCGGCGCTGTCAGTTTGGAAGACGTCATCCGCGCCGCGCTCAAGAGTATGTAATCCGAGGGTTAAAAGATGTTTTTCGACGATGAAGAATACGGCGGCGAAGAGGACAGGCTCGTAAAAAGCACCAAGGGCGAATACGACGTTGAAGAAAACGTTCTGCGCCCTAAAAGCCTTACCGACTACGTCGGTCAGGTCAAGGTAAAGGAAAATTTAAACGTATACATGGCCGCCGCCAAAAAGAGGGGGGAGGCGCTCGAGCACGTCCTTTTATACGGCGCGCCCGGTCTTGGCAAAACCACCCTTGCGCACATCATCGCCAACGAAATGGGCGGCACGTTAAAGCTTACGTCCGCACCCGCGATAGAGCGCAGCGGCGACCTTGCTGCAATACTCACAAACCTCAACGACGGCGACGTGCTGTTCATCGACGAAATTCACCGTCTCAATCACAGCGTGGAAGAAATACTCTATTCGGCGATGGAAGACTACGCGCTTGACATAATAGTCGGCAAAGGTCCGAGCGCGCGCAACATACGTTTTTCGCTCAAAAAATTTACGCTGATAGGCGCAACTACAAAAGCGGGAATGATAGCCACGCCCCTTCGCAACCGTTTCGGCATAATATGCAGGCTGGAAATGTATACCCCGTCCGAGCTTAAGGAAATAGTTCTTAAAAGCGCGGCGAAACTCGGCATAGAGATAGAGGGCGACGCGGCGGAAGAAGTTTCCAAGCGTTCGCGCGGCACTCCACGAATAGCCAACAGGCTTTTAAAGCGCGTCCGCGACTTTTCAGAAATCCGCGGCGAAGGCAAGGTAACGCTTAAAGACGCGCGCTTCGCGCTCGGCAGAATGGAGATAGACGAGCTGGGTCTGGACGAAACCGACCGCGCAATTCTCCGCGCAATGGTAGAAAAATTCGACGGCAAGCCCGTCGGACTTGAAACGCTTGCGGCTACGGTAAACGAGGACGCGAACACAATCGAAGACGTATACGAGCCGTACCTTCTTCAGCTCGGTTTCATAGCGCGCACACCGCGCGGCAGAATGATACTCCGCGGCGGTTACGAACATTTAGGATATAAAATGACCGAAAGGCAGGCGGCGCAGCTTTCGCTTTTCGGTAAAGACGAAGACTGATGGATATTACGGAAAATGGCGCAGCAAATGCGCAGCAAGCGGAACACCCGCACGAAAAAGAAAAAAACGTGGTAGCGCACGGCGCGCCCACTCAGCTTAAAAAAAGCGATTTTTATTACGACCTCCCCGAAGAGCTTATCGCTCAGACCCCCGCAGAGCCGCGCGATTCTTCCCGCCTTCTCGTTTACGACAGGTCGGCGGACAAGGCAGAGCATAAAATTTTCCGCGACATAAAAAATTATCTGCGTGCGGGCGACGTACTTGTAATCAACAACACGAAAGTGCTTCCCGCGCGCCTTTATGCGCATACCGAACACGGCGGCAGGGTAGAGGTGCTGCTTTTAAAGCGCATATCCTCGCTCAGGTGGGAAGTGCTTGTAAAACCCGGCAAAAAGTGCAAGCCCGGCACGCGCCTTACCGTGGACGACAAGCTTTCTTTAACGGTAAACTCCGTTACCGACAGCGGCGAAAGGATAGTCGATTTCGAGTGCGACGGAGTATTTGAAGAAGCTTTGGACAGAGTAGGTTCAATGCCCCTTCCGCCTTATATAAAAAAGAAGCTCGAAGATAAAAACCGCTATCAGACGGTATATGCAAAGACGGACGGTTCTGCGGCAGCGCCCACGGCGGGACTGCATTTCACGCCTCAGCTTCTCGAAGAAATTAAGGATATGGGCGTTGAAATAGCTCAGATTCTTCTGCACGTAGGTCTCGGCACATTCCGCCCCGTAAAGGAAGACGCCATAACCGACCACAAAATGCACAGCGAATATTACGAAGTGGGCGAGCAGGCTGCTCAAATTATAAGCCGCGCCAAAAGGGAAGGGCGCAGAGTGATTGCGGTAGGCACAACTTCGGTGCGCACGCTCGAAAGCGCCGCCAACGACGACGGTACAATCGACCCTTGCTTCGGCAATACTTCCATATTTATATATCCGCCCTACAAATTCAAGTGCGTCGACTGCCTTGTAACCAATTTCCACTTGCCCGAAAGCACGCTTATAATGCTTGTTTCCGCGCTTGTCGGCAGAGAAAAAACTCTTCAGCTTTACAAAACGGCGGTGGAGGAGAAGTACAGGTTCTTTTCTTTCGGCGACGCAATGCTTATTTTATAAGCTTCGCAATACTTTGTTGCGCTGCGGCAACCTTCGGTCATTTACGCAAAAGTAAACTCCCTCAGGTTTTCCTCGCGCGCCTCGTCTTGCTCGCTTCTGAAATCAGCATAAAGGCAGTTCACGAAAAATCTTTTGCTTTGCAAAATCTTTTTCCGCGATTGGTTTGTCGTAAAAACGCTTAACGGGCGAAGTAAATCCGCCCTTGCGTTTTTTTGGCGCGGCAACAATGTTTGCGCGGCAACAATGTCTGAATTTATGTTTCAATACAAATAATCAAGGTAATTTATGTCTAAGAATTTTTCATTCGAAGTACAGCACATAGAAAAGCATACCGGCGCGCGCGCCGGCGTTTTTCATACTCCGCACGGCGACGTGCTCACGCCCGTATATATGCCCGTCGGCACTCAGGCAACGGTTAAGGGCGTTTTTCCCCGCGACCTTAAGGATGCGGGCAGTTCAATAGTCCTTTCCAACACCTATCACCTTTACATGCGTCCCGGCGACGAGATTGTGAAAAAAGCGGGCGGACTTCATAAGTTTATGAACTGGAACGGCCCTATTCTTACAGACAGCGGCGGTTTTCAGGTATTTTCTTTGACAAAACTGAATAAAATCAAGGAAGAAGGCGTATACTTCAATTCGCATATAGATGGCTCGCGCCATCTGTTCACGCCCGAAAAATCTATCTCCATACAGGAAAATCTGGGCGCGGACATAATAATGCAGTTCGACCAGTGCAGCGAGTACGGATACACGCACACTCAGGCGGAGGAGGCTATGGAGCTGACTTCGCGCTGGCTTGAACGCTGCGCTGCGGCAAAAACGCGCGACGACCAGGTGCTTTTCCCCATAGTGCAGGGCAATATGTATAAGGACCTGCGCGAAGAAAGTCTGAACCGCGCGGTTAAATTTGCAAAGTGCGGCATAGGCATAGGCGGACTTTCGGTAGGCGAACCCAAGCCGCTCATGTACGAAGTGCTTGACTTTCTTCAGCCCCGCCTGCCTCAGGATATGCCCCGCTACCTTATGGGCGTAGGCAGTCCCGACTGCCTTATAGAGGGGGTAAAGCGCGGCGTCGACATGTTCGACTGCGTGCTTGCCACCCGCATAGCGCGCAACGGCACGGCGTTCACGTCCAAGGGCAAGGTAGTTGTGCGCAACGGTGCGTATAAAGAAGATTTTTCGCCGCTGGACGAAGAGTGCGACTGTTACTGCTGCAAAAATTACACAAAGGCGTATTTAAGGCATCTTTTAAACGTGGACGAAATGCTTGGCGCAATGCTTTTAAGCCTGCACAACATAACGTTCCTGCACAAACTCATGCGCGACATGCGCGAAGCGATATTCGCCGACTGTCTTGAAGATTTTGCCGCAAGTTTTTATTCTGCGTACGGAAATCAGATGTAAAACTTTGAAAACGGCGTGAAGGTTTGGCGCTCGACAAATTTATTATTATAAATCGCTTGCAAAAAAAGTAAAAAAACTGTATAGTTAATAAGGTAAATAAAACCAGAAATAAGGAGATTTCAGTATGTTAGGTGCATTGTTGGAAACAACGACGGAAAATACTAACAACGGCGGCGGTTGGGTTACGTGGGTAATACTCGCGGTATTCCTTGTAGTTATAGTTGTATTCTTTGTATTCTCTTCCCGCAGGAACAAGAAAAAGCAGCAGGAAGCGGAAGACCTCATGAACGCCGTAAAGCCCGGCAACAAGGTTAAAACCATTGGCGGCGTGTGCGGCATAGTCGTAGAAGTTGACCCCGAAGAAAACACTTTCGTTCTTGAAACGGGTTCCGAAAAGTCCGGCAAGTGCTATATGAAGTTCGATAAGCAGGCAATCTACCAGACCGACGCGGTTGTTGAAAAGCCCGGCGAAGCCAAGGCGGAAGAAAAGGGCGAAGAAAGCGCCGAAGAACCTTTCTCCGACAACGCATCCGAAGCAAAGGCAGAGGAAGCTCAGGAAGCAAAGGAAGAAACCAAGGAAGAGGCAAAGGAAGATTTGTCCGAAAACAAGTAAATTCAATCATAAAAAAAATCGTCTCCGCATAGTTTTAACTGTGCGGAGGTTTTTTATGCGTTCTCAGATATTACAGATAGTAAAAGCAACGCTTGCGGCGATAATATTTTCACTAGCGTGCGTGCTGATTTTTTCGCTGATAATACCGCTTTTTTCCCTTTCCGCCTCGGCGGTTAAGCCTGTAAACCAGGTTATTAAAACTCTTGCCATAGCGGCGGGCGGCATACTTTTCATCCGCGGCGACAGGGGGCTTTTTAAGGGCGCTGTTTACGGCGTTGTCGCGGTGCTTCTGACGTACATACTTTTTTCGGCGATAGCCGGTTCGTTCGCGGTAAGCTGGATGTTCGTCCTGGAAATAGCTTTAGGCGCAGTCGCGGGCGCGATAAGCGGCGTTATAGGCGTAAACTTAAAAGGCAGGGGCTGACTTTTAGCTGAGGTTAA
>CAJLLH010000052.1 GCA_905207385.1 uncultured Eubacteriales bacterium | reverse complement strand
TACTGTATTATTTACGACAAATTTCAGCACGGAAGGCATAAAATTTTGGAGATAAGACAACTTGAAACGCGTGCGGACAGGGTAAAATTCTGCAAATTCAGGACAGCGCTGTACGCAGGCGACGAATGTTACGCTTGCACGGACAAGTTCATACTAAAAGACGTGCTGTACGACGGCACGCAATTTGCCTGCTCCTGCAGGAAACTGCCGTTGCAGGTTACCGAGGGAGATAAAGTGCTGGCACAGACAATTCTTATAAAGAACGACCGTCTGCCGTATGTGCAGATGGCGTTTTTCGACGCGCTGCCAGACTGTAAGCCCGCTGCAGAGCTGCTTAAAGACAAGGCAAGAGCATGGTGCCGACAGTTGGGCGCCAATGGCGCGATTGCAGGACTGAATGCCCACCTTAGCTATGGCGTCGGCATTCTTACGGACGGATTCGGAAGCAAAGCATCCTTCGACAGCCCGTATAACAAGGATTACTATGCCGCGTATTTTGCCGACTGCGCCGCAGACGGACTTACCGTGTACCGCGGTCGCATTGACGAGGCGGAGCAGCACTTCCCCGCCATTAAGACGGACAAGGTAAGGGTAAGATACTGCCGCATGGACAAATTTAAGGAAGAGGCGGAACTTATGCGCAGTTTGTGCGAGCAGACGATAGCGCAAACTTACCTGTATTCCCCCACCCGTCCCCTCCACTTTTACGAACTATTAAAGGCGCTCAAGCCATTTCTGCGCCCGCAGAATCTGCTGTTTGCCGAGGATGCTCAGGGCAAAACCACGGGTTTTCTGTTCTGGCATCCCGACTTCAACCAGATGCTGGAAGGCGGCAAGGACTACAGTATATGCGGAATTGCACTGAGATGGCTGCTGCACCGCGGCGACATAGATACCGCCAAGGTAAACGCGCTTGGCAGCCTTTCGTATGCCGCCACATATGCGCTGACGGATACCTTCCGCAAGCTTGTACGCGACAGATACACCTATGTTGAGACGAGCTTTGTGTGGGACAACAACCTACGATCTTCGCTGCTGATGAAGAGGTTGTTTTCACACGGAGCAAAAAAGTATGAGGTATACCATCTGTAATGTTGCTTAAGACATATAAAAGCGCCCGCGACCTGCCGGAACAATGGGACAATCTTGCGACGGGCAACCCGTATATGTCGCGCGATTTCCTTGCCTTTATAGAGAGAACGGAGCACGACTACACCCCCGAATATTACCTGTTCTTTGACGGAGACGCGGCCGACAGCTGTTTTGTTGCGTTCGTCAACACACACTTCGACATAGCCATGTTCACCCAAAGACACATATTTAAACGCGTGACCATGATATATCTGCCGATGAGCGTCACCCGCCCCTCCCTTATACCGGGCAGGCTGCGCCCGCAGGTGCTAGATACGATAAAGCGCATAAAGGGATACACGCTCGTCCTGAATATGCCCGACGAAAATGCCGAAGGCTTCGCCACGGGGTATACCTGCCCCAAATGCATTCTGAAACTGCGCTGGAAGAGCTTTGACGATTACTGCAACTCATTGCGCAGCGACTACCGCAACCGTCTGAAAAAGGTGTTCAGGCGTTCTGACATGCTGCGAATACGTTTTATAGACAACAAAAAGGAATTCGACGAGACATATTACCGAATGTACCTGAACGTGCTAAACAATTCCGCGACTAAAATAGAGACGCTGAGCCGCGAATACTTCCGCGGAGAGGCATTCAAGATATTTGTCGCCGAACTGGAAGGCCGACCCGTAGGGTTTGTGCAACTTTTGGAGAACGGCGGGGAGCTGATATTTGAATTTGTGGGGCTCGACTATGACTACAACGCGAAATATCAGGTGTATCACCGCATGCTGTATGAAATTGTTCGCTACGGCATAAGCAACGGCTTTGCAAGCATAGACTTCGGACAGACCGCCGACGACACCAAACTCAAGCTTGGTTGCAGATACGAGTATCTGTACGCATGGCTGCGCCACTCCAACGCCGTTATAAACTTTTTGTGCAAAAAGTTTGCGCCAAAGCTGGCTTATACTCCCTTTACGACAAACTTCCGCGTGTTCAAGGAGGAAGACAGATGAAGATACTGCTTGTAAAGCCCAACCCTTCGCCGCAGTCAATAAACCTGCAAAGTTTTATGATTTGCGAACCGCTGGAACTTGAGTACTGCGCCGCGCTGCTGCACAAGCTGGGACACGAGTCGCGCATTGCCGACCTTGTAATAGACGAGAGCTTTCCAAAGGCGCTGACGACCGACCATTACGACGCAGTTGCATTCACCGCCTATCAGGTGCATATCGGTATCGTAAAAAAATATGCAGCATATGCAAAAAAAGTGCGTCCCGACATTGTGACAATGGTCGGCGGCGTGCAGGCCGAAGTTGTGCCTCAGAGCTTTGACGACGAAAACATAGACGTAGTGCTTACGGGCGGTCTTACGGCGCTGGAAGCTGTTATTGGAGCAATGGAGCGCGGCGAAAGCAGACAAAAGCTTAAGGAGCTGGGCAGAACGCCCGCCCGCGCCAACTTTGATTTCCCTTTCCCCGACAGAAGCAAGACGGGAAAATACAGAAAGCATTACAACTACATATTTCATGATGAATGTGCAACAATAAAGACCTCGTTCAGCTGCGCATACGACTGCGAATTCTGCTTCTGCACCCGACTCGGCAGATACCGCGAGCGCGACATAACCGAAGTTGTGGACGAGCTGGAGAGCATACGCGAACGCAATGTATTCATTGTGGACGACGACTTTTTATATAACCGCAAGCGCGTGCTGGAATTCTGCGACCTTGTAACCCGCCGGAACATAAAAAAGACTTACATAGCTTTCGGCAGAGCTGATTTTATAGCCGCCAATGAGGATGTAATAGCCCGCCTTGCGCAGTGCGGATTCGACGCCTTTTTCGTCGGACTGGAGTCCTTTAAATCCTGCGAGCTTTCAGACTATAACAAACGCACCACGGTAGAGACGAACAACCGCGCCGTGCGCATACTTGAAAAGTACGGCATTCAGTGTTACAGCGGGCTTATAGTAGGATACGACTGGGGAAAGAGCGACTTTGACCAACTGATTGCCTACATAAACGGCTTTGAACACCCAATGGTAAACATACAACCCATAACGCCCATCAAGGGCACTCCCTACTACGAGCGGGTCAAAGACCTGATATTCGAGGATGAGACGAGGTACGAGCGCTTTGACATGGCACACGTGGTGATTAAGCCGCAAAAGATGTCCGTGAGGGCGTTTTATTACAACATATTGCGGGCGTATATGAAG
The DNA here is from genome assembly GCA_905207385.1 of uncultured Eubacteriales bacterium. Classification (GTDB taxonomy): domain Bacteria; phylum Bacillota; class Clostridia; order Christensenellales; family Borkfalkiaceae; genus Coproplasma. The sequence goes on along the minus strand of CAJLLH010000052.1, from coordinate 4,331 downwards.
ACCATGGTGTCCGCAAAGAGCAGAAGATATATAAAGGTGCGGTACGGCAGAAAAATCTACCGCCGGGTAAAGCGAGGGGCATACAAGATTATATGGCAGTACATAAAGCTTATAATCAACCCGTACTGAAGATAAGGAGCAAACGATGAACAAGAAAATACTCTTCATTCAACCGTCCATATACGACGACAAGGGCAAGGTTGTAAAGAAAAGAAAACTGTACTTCGTGGGGCTCGCCTACCCCATTTTAGCTGCGCTGTTGCCAGAAGGTTGGACGTGCGACATTTGCATAGAGACCATTGAAAAGATACCATACGACACCGATGCGGACGTGATAGGCATAGGCGGAATGGGTCACGCGGCAAACCGCGGCAAGGACATTGCCGCAGAGTTCAAAAAGAGAGGCAAGATAGTATTTATGGGCGGGCCAATGGTCAGCCTTGTGCCTGACCTAGCAAAACAGTTCTGCGACAGCGTAATGATAGGCGATTCCGAAGAGACAATGGCAGAACTTTGCCACGACCTGGAAAAAGGGCAGCTAAAGCCATTCTACAAAAAGCCGCTTACCTCCCTTTCCTACCCGCTGCCTAGATACGACCTGGTGCTGAACAAGCACATAGGCGACTTTTTACCCGTTCAGGCGGGCAGAGGCTGCCCTAACAGTTGCAAGTTCTGCTCAATATACTGCATATACAGGAACAAGTACTTAAAACGACCCATAGACGAGGTTATACGCGACATAAAGTACGTAAAGAGCCTCGGGTTCAAAAAATTCCTGCTTATTGACGACAACATAGTTGCCGACGAGGAGTATATGTTCGAGCTGTGCAAGCGCATAAAACCGCTGAACATGAAGTGGATGAGTCAGTGCGCCGTACAGATTGCCGATAACCCCGAACTGCTTAAAGCCGTTGCAGACAGCGGTTGTTATACCTTAAGCTTCGGGCTGGAAAGCATATGCAAAGCCAACCTTGAGAGCTTTCACAAAACTTGGTGCGACCCGAGCAACTATACCGAGATAATAAAAAAGGTCAACGAGGCGGGCATTGAGGTTGCAAGCGAGATGATTGTCGGCGCAGACGGCGATACGCGCGAAAGCCTGCTTGCCACCGTTGACTTTATCAAAAATTCCGACATAATAGCACCCAAATTCTACTGTCTTACACCCATTCCCGGCACTGATTTGCACGAGGAGATGAAACAAAAGGGCAAGATAACCGACTTTGACTACTTTTCTTACAAGCCTTCCGTGTCAGTACTGGACACACCCAACCTGAAGGCGGCAGAGGTGACAGAGTGCTTCTGGATGGTGTATGAAAAGCTGTACACCATCCCCGCGATACTTAAGAGGACCATCTTCCACAAGCGTTTTTTAAAACACCCCAAAAGGACGCTGTTCTTCCTTATGGTCAACCTTGTCTACCGTTCACAGATAAAGCGAAGAATTTCCCCCAACATACTTTGAACACCTAAACTCATATAAGAAAAATGACCGTTTTTCGAATGAAAAACGGTCATTTTTGATTGAAATACGACAATTTGATTTCTCAACGACATTAATCGCCATATTGTCCCAGGTATAGCAAACGTACCTATTTTGCGTTTGTTTTTCCCGTTCGGTACAACCAGCGACATATGATCTATGACATTTCTCGCTTCTCCTCGCTGTCCATTCTTTTTAACTACTTTCGCCGTAGATGAGCTTAACTTCTGTGTTCTGCCGTTTCCCTTTGAGGGGCTCGGCAGGGCAGCGCTCTGCTCGCGCGGTATGGGAACAGGCGTACTCACTCCATCATCACCAACATTTTCCGCTTGTTGGACTTGAACGCACAAGAAAAACTCAGATTTAAGCAAATTTAAGCTATTTTTGCTCAATTTTGCCTTATTTTACATAAAAATCAAAAGTTGTGCCAACTGTATGCCAAAAATCATTACACGCGATTCCGACCTTACAATTTAAAACGCCGCCACAAAAAATTTAAAAATAATAAAAGAGGCCCTGCACAAATGTACAGGGTCTCTGATTCTCAGAGCAAAATAGTTATTGCTTTGATTTTTTTGATTTTACTATGCTTACCACAAGCATTGAAGTGCTTGCCACAGTGAATACAATGAATATAATCATTGCCGAAAGTATGGCAGCCTGCCACCAGGGCATTGCAGGTATTATCTGAGCATCGCCGATATTCATTGCGTGACTGTTTATAACGCTGTATATGATATGCTTTGTTGCAAGTCGGCAGGCAGACACTATTGCGGGGTCATTCTGCTGTCCGGCAAGAGTATCCATGCCTGAACGGTAGCCATCCCAAAGATCCTGACCAGCAAGTACGCCGAGGCGGTAATCCATATAGTTAGCCATTACAGAGCAGTCCGTTATAGCAGCGCCCTTCATACCCCATTCGTTGCGGAGCACATCGGTCATAAGGCCTCTGTGAGAACCTGACCATACTACGCCGAGCCTGTTAAACGACGTCATTACGCCGAGACCGCCGCCCTTTACCACGGAGCCTTCAAAACCTTCGAGATAAAGTTCGCGTATCGCCTGCTCATTGGACCACGTGCTTATACCATAGCGTCCCTCTTCTTGGTCGTTGAGAGCAAAGTGCTTTGTAAATACATATACGCCGCGTTCCTGAATGGCAGCCACTTCAACGGCGCACATTTCGCCGCTCAGCCAGCCATCTTCGGAATAGTATTCGAAGTTGCGTCCGGAATAAGGAGTACGGTGTATGTTGGCGCCAGGGCCATATATGCCGGCATAAACGCTTTCGCCGTTACTGGGTGCGCGCTGGAAATCTTCGCCTATGCACTTGCCCATTTCTGCCACAAGTTCACGGTTGAAAGTTGCGGCCATTACGTCTTCGGAAGTATATGCCATTGCGCTTTCACCGCCTACAAGACTTGCCGTAAGACCCTGAGGTCCGTTTTCATCGAGCGTGCCGGGCAAGTTAATGCTCTGAACGGGCTGCGTGAGGTGGAAACCGTCGCCGATGAGTGCAGTCATTTCAGAATAAGGAATCTGATTGAGAAGCTGCTCCCATACATCGGAATCGTACTCTTCTTCGCGCATATCTATCGCATTGAGCTCGCCCTCTACGCCCTGCTGGGGAAGAGTGGTTACATCGGACCAGTACGCCTGCTTGTAGCGTTCTACAAGCGCGGCTCTTCCACTGTCGCCCGATTCGTCGTGAGTAAGACCGTCAGCCCACATCTGGTCGGTAACGGTAAGCGTTTTTACTTCCTTGGGGAACGTGCCCGTCCAGTCATTTCTGGTAAGATAGGTTATCTTCTGGTCGGCCGTGCCGGCATACTTATTGAGGTCGGCATTGTCAAATCTGTTGGTTATGGCATTGCCTGTAGCCGAAGATTTTGCAAACGTGGTCTTATCGAACGTACCGTTAGTCCATTTTGCAACAAGCTCGGCCTTACCTGTACCGTCGCCTTCAAAACCGAAGAGCTTGTTTTCGTCAAGCGTGATACCGCCGTCCTGCGCCTTTGCGCGAATGATATTATTCACGGCATCGTGAGCGTTGCGGCCTGCGGTAAACCAGTAGTCGCCGTCTTCAAGGATATAAGTCTTTTCAACGTTTGCGTCGTAAGAAGTAAGGTCTTCCTTGTTGACGGTTATGGTGAAGGTTTCGGTATCCTTGGCATTGATGAGTTTTTTATCGAAACCGCAGAGTTCTACTGCAGCTTTTTCTATGCCGTTATCCTTGTCATACTGAGTATAAGGAGAACTGAAATATATCTGAACGGTGTGTTTTGCGGCGATATCGCCTGTATTGGTTACGTCTACGCTCACTTCGAACGTCTTTCCGTCATCGGAAGGTTCAACGTTGAAATTGCTGTACTCGAATGTGGTATAGGAAAGGCCGTATCCGAAGGGGAAAGCCACATCTGCAGAATAATCATAATCGCCAGCGTTGCCGTTTCCGAATACATAGTCTTCATACCTGGTTTCATAGTAACGGTAACCGACGTATATGCCTTCCTGGTAGATTACGTAATTTCTGTTTGCCTTTTTAGCGCCGGCATCGGTATTGTTCTGCGCGGTTTCAAGGCCGAGTTCATCGGCATTGGAATAGGTGAACGAGCCGAAGTTTACCATTGCGGGCGAGCTGGTGGAGTCAACGGCGTATGTATCGGGCAGATGACCTGAGGGCGAAACTTCGCCGCGGAGTATATCGGCCACGCCGAGGAAACCGTAGTTGCCGACTGCGCCCACCCAGAGGATGGAGTCTACTTCCGCCTTGTTCTGCACATAGTCGAGTTCCATGGCGCTGTCGCTGTTGACAAGCACGATTACCTTTTCAAAGTGCTCGCAGGCA
>CAJLLH010000051.1 GCA_905207385.1 uncultured Eubacteriales bacterium | reverse complement strand
TGCAAGTAAAGAATGCTGCGCGGCTTTCTGCCGCGCAGCATTCTTTTATTTTTCAGGATTTGTCGGTTTTGAAATTTGGTAAAACTCTGAAAATCTACTCTTCCCCCGCCGTTTTGCTTTACAAAACAGCGGCAAAAAACTGTTTTTGCTTCTCCTCTTATGCGCAAAACGCAGTTTAAATTTAAAATTTAACTTTTGGCTGATTAAAATTTTTTAGCGCATATGTAGTTCTGAATACCGATTTTATCGGGATTAAACTTTTCGCACAGACAAGCGCGTAAAAGTACGCGGGAGCGCATGGGCGCACGAACAGGTATGAACGTAAGCGCACACAGAAACACACGAACAGTCACACGCTGGGACACAATAGACGCCCACGACCAGTAGCGCGCGGACAAACGTGCTCGTACAAACGCGCGCGGGAACGTACACAGACACGCTCGGACAGGTATGCACGTGAGCACACACAGGCGCGCACAGATGCGCGCGTTTATATATAATTTCTAATTATAAGTTGTTCCGAACGCGACGTGTTCAAACTTGTACATCATTTTTAACGCGCCACATTGCTTGGTTGCAACCGCGCGCGAATCGTTTTTAAGCTTTTTAATGTATCTTAAACGCATTCAGCCGCGCGACAGGCATTTTTTACCCCGAAAAACCGCGAAAAACGTGTAAAATTTTCACAAACATTTCATATTTTTGTCAATATATTACACATAATCAAATTAATTGCAAATAGTTGACATATAAAAAATATACCACTATAATCTTACACGGTTATTATTACTAAACTTTTTGTTTAAATTTGCTAACCGTTTAATAATTTTAAACGCAGGGTTTAACACTGCGTTTACTATTTTTAAACACTTTGTTTACAATTCAAGGTGATCAATTTATGGAAATAGGCAGTAAAATCAAGCTTTTAAGGCAACAGCTCAACCTTTCGCAGGCAGAGCTTGCCGACAGGTGCGAACTTACCAAAGGGTATATCTCGCAACTGGAAAATGACATAACCTCCCCCTCCATAGCCACCCTTTGCGACATTCTGGCGGCGCTTGGCACCGACCTTGCGGAATTTTTCAAGAAAGAGGACGACGAAAGAGTTGTTTTCGGCGCGGACGACTTCATTGAAAAACGAGATGACGGAATGACGCTTAAATGGATTATTCCGAACGCTCAGAAAAACGTTATGGAGCCGATTATTCTGGAACTTCTGCCCGGAGCTTCTTCGGCGGAAGACTTCCCGCACGACGGCGAGGAATTCGGATACGTTTTAGAGGGCAAAGTCCGCATAACGCTTGGCAAAAAAGCCTATGTGTGCAAGCGCGGCGAAACATTTTACTACCGCGCGAACACCACGCATACCGTGAGCAACGCGGGCAAAACGATAGCTAAAATTTTGTGGGTTTCTTCACCCCCCAACTTCTGATAAACTTTCAAGGAGAGAATAAAATGAGCGGAACCAACACCATCATCGAGCTCAAAGACGTATGCAAGTCATTTGACGACACTATCGCCGTCGAAAATTTCAACCTCGCCATACAAAAAGGCGAATTTGTAACCTTCCTCGGCCCGTCGGGTTGCGGCAAAACCACCACTTTAAGGATGATTGCCGGGTTCGACCTGCCTACTTCCGGTCAGATTCTGTTAAACGGCGAGGACATAAGCAACCTGCCGCCCAACAAACGCCCCGTAAATACGGTGTTTCAGCGTTACTCGCTGTTCCCCCACCTCAACGTTTACGAAAATATAGCTTTCGGCCTCAGACTTAAAAAGATTGAAACCGAAGTCGTAAACCGCAAGGGCGAAAAGGTAACTAAAAAGCTGCACCTTTCCCGCCGCGAAATAGACGAAAAGGTAAAGCGCGTTCTGGACATAGTTGACCTTGAAGGCTTTGAAAAACGTTCGGTTTCCACTCTTTCGGGCGGTCAGCAGCAGCGCGTAGCTATTGCCCGCGCCATAGTCAACGAGCCCGAAATCCTTCTTCTGGACGAGCCTTTGGGCGCGCTCGACCTTAAAATGCGCAAGGAAATGCAGATAGAGCTTAAAGAGATGCACAGACGCCTGGGCATAACCTTTATCTACGTTACGCACGACCAGGAAGAAGCGCTTACGATGAGCGATAAAATAGTCGTTATAAACGACGGCGAAATTCAGCAGGTAGGCACTCCCACCGACATTTATAACGAGCCCGTAAACACTTTCGTTGCCGACTTCATAGGCGAAAGCAACATATTCAACGGCATGATGGTAGGCAAGCTCAAGGTAAAGTTCTGCGGAGCTTCTTTCGACTGCCTTGACGATTACGAAATAAACCAGTACGTGGACGTCGTTGTGCGCCCCGAAGACATTCACATATGCAAAGCGGGCGAAGGTCAGCTTAAAGGCAAAGTAACCTCCACCGTTTTCAAGGGCGTGCACTACGAAATAACCGTGGAAGTCGGCATGTTTGAAATAGTTATTCAGAGCACCGCTTACGCCGAACCCGGTTCGGTTATAGGCATGAAGATAGACCCCGACGGCATCCACATAATGGAAAAGGTTTACACCGAAAACAAATACGACGGCGTTATAACCAAGAACAACACCGTAAAATTCGGCGACGGCGAATTCGAATGCGACGTTACCCAGCTTTACAAGGGTTCACACCTTGACGAAGAGGGCTACCTTATAACCGCCACGGGCGAAAAGCTTGACCTTACGGGTACGGAAGTTACCGCAGAAGTAGGCTTCCGCGACATAACTATGAGCGACGAAGAAGGCGCAGGCGGCGCGGAAGGCAGCATAATTTCCATGATTTACAAGGGCGACCACTACCGCTATATCGTAAGGACGGAAGAAAACGAAGAAGATTACGTTCTCGCCTGCCCCGACCTTTGGAACACGGGCGACAAGGTAAGCCTTATTATCCCCGCGGACAAGATAAAGCTTACTTTAAAACCTGCTACGGGGGATAAAAAATGACAAAAGCGCTTAAACTGCGGTTCAACCGCAAACAGCTGTGCATCCCTTACGCGGCGTTTTTAATACTCTTCGTAATATGCCCGCTGCTGGTTATAATTTATTACGCGTTCACAAACGGCACAGGTCAGTTTACGTTCGATAACCTCGTAAACTTCTTCACGAACACCAATACGCTCGGCACGCTGCTCAACAGCATTGCCATATCGGTTATGACTACCGTTATATGCCTTGCAATCGCGTACCCCGTTGCTTACATTCTCGCGCGCAGCAAATTCAAGAAAAAATACGTTCTTTTAATGCTGTTCGTGCTACCCATGTGGATTAACTTCACTCTGCGCATCACCGCGCTCAAGGAAATACTTACCGCGATAGAAACCAATATCGCGCTGCATCCTTTCCTTAACACCATAATAGGCATGACTTACGACTTTCTGCCTTTTATGATACTTCCCCTTTACACCTCTTTGAGCAAGCTGGATAAAAGCCTTACCGAGGCGGCCGAAGACCTTGGCGCAAGCGGCTTCACCGTATTTATGCGCGTCGTTCTTCCCCTCTCCGTTCCCGGCATAATTTCGGGCGTGACGATGGTTCTGCTCCCCTCGATGACGAACTACGTCGTGCTGGACATGCTGTATAACAGCACCTATATAATGGGCAGCCTTATAGGCAGCTATTTTGCGCACTTCGACTGGAACAACGGTTCGATGATATCGCTTATTCTGCTCATAATTATATTTATAATCACGCTTGCCACCAACAGATTCAGCGACAAAGACAACGACGAAGCCGCAGGGAGGAATTTGCTGTGAAAATAACAAAAAAAGTTTTAAGCGTCGTATGGCTCGTGCTCATACTTGCGTTTATTTACATTCCCATACTCCTGCTCGCCGTATACAGCTTTACCGACGCAACCATGGTTGGCGGCGCGGTAAAAGGATTCTCTTTCCAGAACTATATCACACTGTTTGAAAACGAAGAACTGCGCAGCATGATAGGCGGCACGGTTGCACTTGCGCTCGGTTCGGCACTTATTGCCGCAGTACTCGGAACTCTCGGCGCGATAGGAACTTTCTATTCCAAAAGAACTGCCAAGCACCTTATAAACTACGCAAACCAGATACCCGTCGTAAACGCCGACATAGTTACCGGTTTTTCAATCTGCGTGCTTCTTATAGTGCTTTTAGGCATAAGCAAAGATACTTTTGTGCCCCTCGTTATAGGACACGTCGTACTTTGCGCACCCTTTGTATACCTTTCGGTTATGCCCAGACTCAAGCAGATGGACAACAACCTTTACGAAGCCGCGCTTGACCTCGGCGCAACGCCCGCACAGGCGCTTTTCAAAGTTGTTATACCCCAGCTTCTGCCCGGCATACTTTCAGGTTTCATGCTGGCTGTAACGCTGTCGCTTGACGACTACTTTATAACCACCTACACCAAACCCTCTACCTTCGATACGATAAGCACTTACGTAGTAAACGCCACCAAGGGCGGTCAGACCGAAATAAAAACGGCGCTGTGGGCGCTTTCCACAATCATATTCCTTGTGGTTGTTGTAATAGTCGTGCTTATGAACGTGCTTTCGGGCAAAAAGAAAACTGCGGAGGAACGCATATGAAAAAGATGAGAATTGCCGCAGTTGCGGCGGCGTGCCTCTTTGCCGTTCCCGTACTTTCCGCCGCGGGCTGCACTAAAGCAGACGAAACGGTTGTACTGCGCGTTTCCAACTGGGAAGAATATATCGACCTTGGCGGCTGGGGCGAAGACGAACTTATAGAACTTGGCGACGGAACGGAAATTTTTGGCGAAAACAGCGTTGTGGACGACTTCACCGAATGGTTCAATTCGCAGGATTTCGGATTTAAAGTAAGGGTTGAATACTCCACCTTCGGCACGAACGAAGACCTTTACAACCAGCTAAACCTCGGCGACGTTTACGACCTTGTATGCCCCTCCGATTATATGATTATGAAGCTTCTTGCAGAGGACAAAATTCAGCCCTATTCGCAGGACTTCATGGATACGGAAAACCCCGAAAATTATTATATAAACGGCGTTTCGGAATACATCGACGGCGCGGAAGACAGCATTTTCGGGCAGTACGGCTGGAGCGGCATTGCCGCGTGCTACATGTGGGGCACGACGGGTCTTGTATACAATCCCGAAAGGATTGAAAGCGAAGAAGACGTTGCCGCCTGGAACATACTTACCAACGGAAAGTATGAAAAATCTGTTACCGTAAAAGACAACGTGCGCGACGCTTATTTTGCCGCTTTATCCATACTCTACAAGGACGAGCTGGATAAAATCAACGCCGACGAAAACATGACTGAACAGGAAAAAAGCACCGCAAGAAGCGCGCTTCTGAACTCCACCGACGAAGAAACTATTGCAGCTGCGGAAGATATTTTAAAGGACATTAAAGATAACGTTTATTCCTTTGAAACTGACAGCGGCAAGACGGATATGGTTACGGGTAAGGTTATTGCAAACTTCCAGTGGTCGGGCGACGCCGTTTACATCATGGACCAGGCCGATGAGGAAGATACCGAGCTTTGGTATTCCGTACCCGACGAAAGCACAAACCTCTGGTTCGACGGCTGGGTTATGCTTAAAGACGGCATAAACGGAGATAAAAACAGACAGATTGCCGCCGAAGCGTTTGTAAATTTCCTTTCCCGCCCCGACATAGCCGTGCGCAATATGTATTATATCGGGTACACCTCTTCCATCGCCGCGGACGAAGTTTATAACTACTTCGACTGGTGCTACGGCGTGGTAACCGACCCCGAAAGCGAAGATTATTACGAATTTGAAAACGTTTACGTGTACGACGTAAGTTACTTCTTCGGCGAAGACAGCTATATATACATCGATATGGATACCGTTGAAGTAGACGGTGCTACGCTTACGCACGACTACGACGACGATGAGTATGTGGCGGGTTACCCCGTTTACAGCGGCGGAACGATAAGCCGCGGACGTCAGGCGTTTACGCAGTACCCCACTGCCGACATAATTTCACGCAGCGTAGTAATGCTCGATTTCGGCGACGACCTCGCGGCAATAAATCAGATGTGGATAAACGTGCGCTGCCTTGACATTGTAGACATAGACATTACAACGGTAATTATTGTAGCCGTCGTAATTGTCGCCATAGCCGCAGCGATAGTGCTGTACCGCTTCAGATACAGAATTTTTTACGACAGACCGCGCCGCAAGGCTTAAAATTTTAAAGCTTAACATAAAGCCCCTGCTGTTTGCAGGGGCTTTATTCTTTTAGCGCAGAGCACAATCTTAACGGTATTCATACAAAATTTCGCCTGCAGAGCAGCCTGTTTCAGCCGCAACTTCGGCATAATAAACCCAATAAATTATGTCGTCAGTAACGGCATCGCCTTCAGCTATTTTATTTTTAAGAATAACGAGATAAAGACAATTATCTTTTACAATTACCCTGTCAAATTTGTAACCGTCGCTTGAACAACTTATTGCAAGAACCACCAAAAGATAATTGTTCATTTCGCGCACTTTTTGCACCAACTCTTCTCGCGCGCCCCGGTAAACAGCGGGTGTCCGCTGTTTAGTTCGCTCATCTCTCTCCGCTTACTCTTTCTTTCTGCGCAAACCGCTCGCTCCCGCTCACGCCTCCTTCCCTCGATTCCCGCCGCTTTTTCTATTATATACCCAAAAAAGAACAGGCCATATAAAATGACCTGTTCTTTTTTGGTACTCCCGGCGGGAATCGAACCCACAACGGCCCCTTAGGAGGGGGCTGTTATATCCATTTAACTACGGAAGCATTATTCCATTTTTACGCGAAAAAAGCAAAAACACATCTGCCCTTTTCGGCAACGCAAATATAATACAATATATTAAGAAAAAAATCAAACAATTTTCGGCGCTTTATGCAAAACCCGCAATAATTAATTGTTGTTGAACTCTTCTGTATAATTAAGCTAGCTTTAACGCCTTAATCAAATAATAAAATTGCAGCCGAGAATTTAAAACGCAATCAGACTTTAACCAAACTCTATACTGCGCAGCGCATTTTTTAAAACGCCATAAAAGCCTACACAAAAACGCTTGTTATGCGTGAAATAGCACTTCATTTATTGCTAATTTTATCATTTTACCCAAACAAAACTGCATCAATCAGAATAAGATACTGGGCGCACAGGGTCGGAATTATGTCGACCTATCATCTTTTCCATCCAGACCATATCGTACCACCTTCCGAATTTACTGCCGCACTTTCTGAACCTGCCTATCATTTTAAACCCAAGCTTTTTATGAAAGTTTACACTGTCTGCGGTAAGATACTCATCCTCTTGCGCGGGGTATGCTATGCACGCGTACATATTTTTTATGCCCTGCGACTTGAGCGCCTTTTCAAGCGCAGCGTAAAGGCTTACCCCTACTCCGCGGCGATTAAAACCTTTTGCAACATACACCGTAGTTTCAACGGCCCAGTCGTACGCGGACCTGTTTTTGAATACGCCGGCATAACAGAAGCCTACAACCTCTTCCCCGCTTTCAGCGACGAAATAAGGGTAAAATGACATTATATTTTGCATTCTTTCAGTAAACTGCTTTACGTCGGGCGCATCGTCCTCGAACGTAACCGCCGTATTGTTTACATAGTAAGCATAAATTTCGCAAAGTTTTTCCGCATCGGAAAGCTTTGCCGACCTTATAGTTATCTCTTCCATCAAATATCCTTTTGCTGCAAAAATTACAGCTGCTTGTTGGCGTTCATCTTCACGCCGGGGCCCATGGTGGAA
>CAJLLH010000050.1 GCA_905207385.1 uncultured Eubacteriales bacterium | reverse complement strand
CCCAGCCGTCGCCGCCGAATATCCAGATGGACTTCTTGGCAAGGCAGTCTTTATCTGCAAGTATTTCTTTTACAAGCTTATCAGCTTCGCAGCCGCAGTCCTTGCATCCTTCAAGGAATTTAACAAGTTCTTTGGAAGCTTTCTTGGAAGGCTCTCTGTCTTCGAATGCTGCAAGGTAAGCTTCGCAAGCTGCCTTTGCTTCGCCGTCCCAAAGGGTTGCAAGCTTTTCAACTTTGCCCTTTATGGCGTTTCTTCTTGCGCTGTAAGCAAGGTTCATGCCGTAGCCGAACTCTGCGTTGTCTTCGAACAGCGAGTTAGCCCAAGCAGGTCCGTGACCTTCCTTGTTCTTGGTGTAAGGGCACGTAGGCGACGAACCGGCGTAAATGGCGGAGCAGCCCGTAGCGTTGGCGATTACCATATCTTCGCCGAAGAGCTGGGTTATAACCTTAACGTAAGGGGTTTCGCCGCAGCCTGCGCATGCGCCGGAGAACTCGAACAGAGGAGTGCAGAACTGGCAGCCCTTAACGGTTTCTTTCTTGAACTTGGAAGTGTCAACTGCGGGAAGTTCAACAGCGTAATCCCAGTTCTTGTCTTCGCCCTTTTCAAGCGCTTCTGCAAGGGGAACCATCTTTATTGCGCCGCCGTCCTTTACAGGGCAAACGGTTGCGCACACGCCGCATCCCATGCAGTCGAGGGGAGAAACCTGCATCTTGTAGCCGTATCCGGGTATGCCGATTGCGGGCTTGGTTTCAAGCGTTGCGGGCTTGTCGGTTGCGTCGTTGGCAACGAGTGCGGGACGAAGGCAAGCGTGAGGGCATACGAACGAGCAGGTGCCGCACTGTATGCACTTATCCTGAATGATTTCGGGAACGGTAACGGCTACGCCGCGCTTTTCGAACTTGGTCGTGCCGGTGGGAACGTGACCGTCTGCGTTGAACTGCGAGGACTTAAGCTTATCGCCCTGAAGGTAGAGGATGGGCTTAATGATTTCCTGATAGTACTTGTCCGCATGGCCTTCAATCATAGCTGCGCCCGTGGTAGCGTTAGCCCACTCTGCGGGTACGTCTATCTTAATAAGGTTGTCGCCTGCGGCGGAATCGATAGCGTTGTAGTTCATCTGAACGACAGCATCGCCCTTTCTGCCGAAGGACTTCTTAGCCATGTACTTCATGTATTCGATAGCCTTGTCGTAGGGCATAATCTGGGGATTAACGCGGAAGAATGCCGACTGAAGAATGGTGTTCGTCCTGCCGCGAAGACCCAGCTGACCTGCGATGTGGATAGCGTCTATAACGTAAAGGTTGATGTGCTTTTTAGCGATGTCCTGCTTAACCTTTGCGGGCAGGAATTCTTCAAGCTTTTCAACCGTGGTAGCGTCGGTGTTGATGAGGAACGTGCCGCCTTCCTTGATGTCGCTCGTCATGTCGTAACGGGTGATGTAGGAGGGGTTGGAGCACTGAACGAAGTCAGCCGAGTCGATAAGGTACTCGCTCTGTATGGGCGTATCGCCGAAACGGAGGTGGGAAACGGTTATGCCGCCCGACTTCTTGGAGTCATAGAAGAAGTAAGCCTGCGCGTGCTTGTCCGTGTGGTCGCCTATAATCTTGATGGAGTTCTTGTTTGCGCCGACGGTACCGTCAGAACCGAGACCCCAGAACTTGCAGGAGGTAGAACCTGCGGGAGCGGCGTCGAACTTTTCGGAGAAGTCGAGCGAGGAGTTGGTTACGTCTTCGTAAATACCGATGGTGAAGTGGTTCTTGGGCTCTTTGCTTTCAAGGTTCTTGTAAACTGCAAGTACCATGGAAGGGGTAAATTCCTTAGAGCCGAGACCGTAACGGCCGCCTACAACCTTAGCCTTGGTTACGCCCTTTTCAAGCAGAGCGGAGCATACGTCGAGGTAGAGGGGTTCGCCGAGGGAACCGGGGTCCTTGGTCCTGTCGAGAACGGCAATCTTCTTTGCGGTCTTGGGAAGAGCTGCAACGAACGCGTCTGCGACGAAAGGTCTGTAAAGACGAACTTTTACAAGGCCGTACTTCTTGCCCATCGCGTTGAGCTTGTTGATGGATTCTTCAATGGTTTCGCAAGCCGAACCCATTGCAACGATAACTTCGGTTGCATCGGGAGCGCCAACGTAGTCGAAGAGGTGGTAGTTTCTGCCGCACTTGGAGGAAACGAGGTCCATCATCTTCTGAACGATGCCGGGGGTAGCTACATAGTAGCTGTTTGCCGTCTCTCTGTTCTGGAAGTAGGTGTCGCCGTTCTGCGCGGTGCCCTTCTGGATGGGATGTTCGGGGTTGAGCGACCTGGACTTGAAGTCTGCAACGTCTTCTGCAATTCCGGCTTCGTCGCAGATAGCCCTGATTTCCGCATAGTCGTCAGCTTCGTCCCACACGTCGATTTTGGCAACTTCGTGCGAGGTTCTGAAACCGTCGAAGAAGTTGATGAAGGGAACTTTTGCCTTGAGGGTGGAGAGGTGAGCAACGAGTGCGAGGTCCATAACTTCCTGTACGGAAGAATCGCAAATCATTGCAAAACCCGTCTGACGGCAAGCCATAACGTCTGCATGGTCGCCGAATATGTTGAGCGAATGAGCTGCAAGGGCGCGCGCGGAAACGTGCATAACCATGGGCAGCAGTTCGCCTGAAATCTTGTACATGTTGGGGATCATGAGGAGCAGACCCTGCGAAGCGGTGAACGTGGTGGTCAGCGCGCCTGCGGAAAGGGAACCGTGAACGGCGCCTGCTGCACCGCCTTCAGACTGCATTTCTGCGATTTTGACTTTCTGTCCCCACATATTGGTTCTGCCTGCGGTTGCCCATTCGTCGGCAACTTCCGCCATGGGTGAAGAGGGCGTTATGGGATAAATTGCCGCTACTTCAGAAAAGGCGTAGGCAACGTGGCTGGCGGCGGTATTACCGTCGATAGTCAACTTTTTCATTAATAAAACCTCCGTTTGATAAATGATTGCTGAATTAAGTAAAACTGTGTATTTTTCACACAAAAATATTATAAAACAATACGATTAAAAAGTCAATATACGCGCGAAATATATTTTCAATATATTTTTCATTTAATGGCGTTTTTTCTGTAAAAAAAGCGCGCTGTGCGCCTTAAAATTCGCAGATAAGAGCGCCTTTTGCGCGCGTTCACAAATTTTTTAGCTTTGTTTGAAAAAAAATAAAGCGTAAATTGTTGTTAAAAGTCTGCTTTTTTGTTATAATCAGTTGCATATAAAAGGTTAAAAATGGAAGAAATTGCAAACGGGTCTCAGACCCCTGAAAAAAATACGGCGGGAAACGAACTTTCAGCAAAAGAAACAGCCGCCGCGGAAGGCGGTTGCGCCGTTAAATTCGACGGCGTAACTTTTTCGTACAACGAACAGTCCGTGCCCGCGCTGAATAACGTTTCGCTTACGGTGCAAAAGGGTGAATTCCTCGCCGTAATCGGTCATAACGGCAGCGGCAAATCTACGCTGGCGCGCCTTATAAACGGGCTTTTGCTGCCCGACCTCGGCAAAGTTACGGTGTTCGGACTGGACACTTCCGAGGGCAAGAACCCCACGGAAATCCGCAAGCGCGCGGGCATAGTTTTCCAGAACCCCGACAACCAGATGGTCGCATCGATTATAGAAGACGACGTCGCGTTCGGACCCGAAAATCTCGGCGTGGAGCGCGAAGAAATAGGCCGCCGCATAGACTGGGCGCTTAAAGCCGTAGGAATGGACGCTTACCGCACGGGTACGCCCTCGCGCCTTTCGGGCGGACAGAAACAGCGCATAGCCATCGCCGGCGTGCTTGCCATAAAGCCCGAAATTATCATTCTCGACGAATCTACGGCAATGCTCGACCCCCGCGGCCGCAGGGAGGTAATGGGCGTCGTTTCCCGCCTCAACAAAGAGGAGGGAATGACGGTAATACTCATAACCCACTTCATGGAAGAAGCGCTGCTTGCCGACCGCACCATAGTCATGAACAGGGGCGAAATTGTAATGCGGGGCACTCCTGCGGAAATTTTTCTGCACAGCGAGCGGCTCGAAGCTTACAACTTAAGTCTGCCGCGCATAGGCAAAATCTGCAAAACTCTGCAGAAAAACGGCATAGCGGTAGCCGACTGCCTTTCCCCCGAAACGCTCGCCGAAGAGATTGCCGCCGAAGTTCAAAACCGCGGCGCGGCAAAGCGTTCGTCGCAATATATTCCCGCACCTGTTGCGCAAAACGGCGGTGAGTGGGACATAGACGTCAAAAACCTTACGTTCACGTATTCGGCAAAATCGCCGTTCGCGTCCAAGGCGCTTAAGGGCATTAATCTGCATATATCCGAGGGGGAATTTTTCGGCATAATAGGTCATACGGGCAGCGGCAAATCGACGCTCGTGCAGCACCTCAACGCTCTTATAAAACTTCCTCAGGCAAATAAAAAATACCGCGCAAAAAAGCCTAAAAAAGGTCAGCCCGCTCCCGTTCTTCCGCAGATATCCGTGGGTCAATTCAATCTCGCGGATAAAAAATGCGATTTCCTGAAATTGAGGGAAAGTGTGGGTATGGTGTTCCAGTACCCCGAATATCAGCTGGTCGCCGAAACGGTTTTCGCGGACGTGGCTTTCGGACTTAAAAACTTCCGCAAGGGCATTACGCCCGAGCAGACGGAAGCCGCCGTGCGCGACGCCCTGGAGATGGTCGGACTTTCTTACGAAGAGGTAAAGGACAAATCGCCCTTCGACCTTTCCGGCGGACAGAAAAGGCGCGTGGCGATAGCGGGCGTTATAGTTACCCGTCCGCACATTCTCATTCTTGACGAGCCCGCGGCGGGATTGGACCCGCTCGGCAAGCAGGAGATTATGGAGCTTCTGCATAAAATACACCGCGAATGGTGCAGCACGGTAATAGTCGTTTCGCACGACATGGACGAAATTGCCGACAACTGCACGCGTGCGGCGGTAATATCGGAGGGCGCCGTGGCGGACTGCGCCACCCCGCGCGAATTGTTCAAAAAGGCGGACGAGCTGACTTCGCTCGGTCTGGATGTGCCGCTTACGGCAAAAGCGTGCGCTAAACTTGCGGAAAGCGGAATTGAAATTGATACCGACTTCACCTGCGAGGACTTTGCCGAAAAGGTGATAAGCCTGTTCGAAGGGGGTGAAAGCAATGCTTAACGACGTAACGTTCGGACAATACTACCCCGCAAAATCATTCGTTCACTCGCTCGACCCGCGCACGAAGCTGTTATTTTTAATAGCGTATATCGTTGCGATATTCATTGCCGATACTTTCTACGGCATGATACTTTGCGCGCTGGTGCTGGCTGTTACGGTAATAGCCGCGCGCGTGCCTTTCGGCTCTGTGTTGCGCTCGGTCAAGGGCATACTTTTCATTCTGATAATAACCTCGCTGTTAAACCTGTTTTTCCACGGCGGCGAACATCTGCTCACGCCCGAAAACTGGGTGATTAAAATATACCGCGAGGCAATTGTATACACTGTATTCCTTCTTTTAAGGCTGTTCCTTCTGGTAATGGCGTCCGCCGTTCTCACGCTTACAACCACGCCCGTGCGCCTTACCGACGGCATAGAAAGCCTTTTGACCCCGCTCAAATGGATTAAATTCCCCGTTCACGAGCTTGCGCTCATAATGAGCATAGCTCTGCGTTTCATTCCCACGCTCATAGACGAAACAAACCGCATAATAGCGGCGCAGAAGGCGAGGGGCGCAGACTTTGAAAGCGGAAACATAATAAAAAGAATAAAGGCGGTAGTGCCCATTTTAATACCTCTTCTTATAAGCGCGTTCAGACGCGCGGAGGAGCTGGGCGACGCTATGGACGCGCGCTGTTATTCGGGTTCTAAAAACCGCACCAAGTACAAAAAACTTACCTTCGGCTGGCGCGACCTCGTTGCCGCAATCTTATGCGCGGCACTCATCGCGGGCGTCGTTCTTTTCAACATATATGCCGCCCAAATCTTTCCGCAGATATACGAATATATAATAATCAAGTAATGAAATACGCAATACTTCTTTCCTACGACGGCACGGCTTACCGCGGCTGGCAGACGCAGAAAAACGGCGTTTCCGTGCAAAGCGTTCTTGAACAGGCCGCCCTTGCCGCTTTCGGAAAAAAAGTAAATATTGTTGCCAGCGGCCGCACGGACAGCGGAGTGCACGCGGCGGGGCAGGTATGCCATTTTTCGGCGGATATTTCCGTTCCCGCCGAAAAAATTGCCGATGCGCTCAATTTCCGTCTGCCCGCGGACATATGCGTTCTGAAGTCTGCGGCAGTGCCCGAAGAGTTCGACGCAAACCGCTCTTCAAAGAAAAAGACTTACGTCTACCGCATGTACGTGGCGCGCCGCGAACATCCCCTCAAATCGCGCTACGCGGTGGCAGTTTATCCCCGCCCCGATATCGCTCTTATGCAAAAAGGAGCGGCACTATATTGCGGCGAACACGATTTCAAGGCATATTGCGCAAGCGGTTCTTCGGCTAAAACCACCGTAAGAAAAGTGTATTCTGTAAGCGTTGAAAGCAGCTTTTCGCGCGGGAGCGAAGATATAACAATAACTGTTTGCGGCGCGGGGTTTTTATACAATATGGTCCGCACCATGGCGGGCACGCTTTTGTACCTCGGTCTGGGGCGCGTAAGTCTGCAGGACATCATAAATTCGCTTGAATGCGGCGACAGGTCGCTTGCGGGAAAAACTATGCCTGCAAAGGGGCTTACTCTTGAAAGCGTGGATTACGGTCTGACTGTTTTTTGACAAAAGGTATTGACGGTTAGTTGCGGCGGGTGTAAAATAAATTTACGGACGCCGTTTTTTTTACAGCGTTTTCACAATTCTGTTTTAAGGAATTCATTATAAACAGATATAATAAATTTGTGCAAAATACCATAAGGTAATTTGTGCGAGATAACCATAATATATTAAAAACGGAGAATTATGGATTTTTTTCAGTTTGCCAATTATTTTTTGGATATAATGTTTATGAGCTCCAGCGCCAATCCGGCTAATAAGCTGTGGATTTGCATGCTGGTAGGTTCTTTATGCTTCCTTATAGTTTATATATTCCTTGTCTGCGGGTTGTGGACCATAGCAAAGCGCGAAAGGCTTCCGCATAAATGGATGATTTTCATTCCGTTCGTAAACACTTATTATATCGGTGTATGTTCGCAGAAAAATAATGTTTACAACATAAAATCGCGGCATTTTGCAATAGCTACGGCTATATTCGAAGCCGTGCTTGCTGCGGGATTCGTGCTTTATTTTGTGTCGGCGTTCGCTATGTGGGACTACATTGAATGGCGTCCCGAATTTTACGGCGAAACCATAGCTTACTACGTGCCCGATACGCCGCTTGTCGGCGTGCCCGAAAGCATGCAGTGGCTTGCCTGGATTTTTGCTAACTTAAGGTTCATTCTTTCCCTTGTAGACATAGTTTACGTAGTGCTCAAACTTCTGCTTCTTACGGCGTTCTTCCGCACTTACGCGGCGCGCCAGTACCTTCTTTTCTCCATAGTGGGTGCAATTCTCCCGCTTGCGGGCATACTCGTTTATGCCGTGCGCAACAACAAGGGCATGAATTATATGGACTATTTAAGGCAGGTGCGCGAGCGCAATTACCGCATGTATCAGCAGCAGTACGGCAACCCTTACAACCAGAACCCCTACAACAATCAGGGCGGATACAACGGCGGGTATAATAACGGTTATAACGGCGGATACAACAATAACGGCTACGGCGGGCAGGGTCCTTCGCAGGGCTCGTCTGCTCCCGACCCGTTCGATGAATACGGTTCTTCCTCAAAATCTTCCGGCGATTCGTCTTACGGCGGCAACAGCGGTGGAAGCGGTAACGCAAACGGCGGCAACAGCGGAGGAAATTCTTCGTCGGGCGGTTCGCCTTTCGATGACTTCAATTAATCGGCTAAGTTTTCGGCGGTGCGGCAAAGCGCATAAATTGCGCTTTGCCG
>CAJLLH010000049.1 GCA_905207385.1 uncultured Eubacteriales bacterium | reverse complement strand
AGGCGCGCCGCAAAGGCGCGCCTTACTAAAGAACTTGATTTATTTTTTTCAGGCTACAACGCTGCCGTCAGGAAGAACGACGCGCAATGCGCCCGAATCGGTGGAAACGCAGTACATCGTTCCGCCGAGTTTAAGGTAGTCGGCCATATTTTCAAATGCCGAGCACAGAGCCTTGGCCTTTTCTTCGGCATTATTTTTGTAATCCCTTATTTCCATCGTAAGCCCGCAGCGAAGCTTTATTAAAAGCGAGTCCTCTTCCACCGTGCCGTGCTGAACGCTTATGCTTTCGGCAAAGGCGCGAACGGAAAGAAATTTTTCGCCGAACAATGCGGCAAGAGATGAAACGAGCGGGTAATCTTCTTCTGGTACGCTGACGAGCACGTTGGGCGAGCCGTCGAGATTGTTGATGTTGGAACTTTTTACCGTCATCGCGGAGCAATCTTTATCAAGTATGGTGAAAGTTCTTCCGTCAGCCGAAGGCACGGCAAACATTTCCAGCCTTTCGCACACGGTAACGTTTATCGTGCAGGGATAAATCACTTCCCAAGAAACGTATTCGGCATACCCGCTTGCGTTGACTATGGAAGAAATTTCCTTTTCCTTTACGCCCGCTATCGCCTTGCCTTCAAACTCCGATAAAGAAACTTCAATCTTTTCTACCGAAGAAGCAAATTCAGCGGAACGCGAGCCGTCGCCGGAAGAAATTTGGTAATCTGAACAGAAAACGTTTATGTTTCTGACGGCAAATATAACGCTTAAGCCAATCGCCACGGCGGCTATGAACACCGCAACGAGAACGAGCGCTATTGCTTTTCTTATGTACTTCATAAAAACTCCGTATGCCGCGGGGCAGATATGCGGCGGTAAAAGTTACACGGCCACCCTTACAATATCCGCGCCGAGAGCGCGCAATTTGTATTCGAACATGCCGTAGCCCCTGTCTATATGCGAAATATCAAGAACCTCGCTTTTGCCTTCAGCGGCAAGCGCCGCAAGAACGAGCGCCGCGCCGCCGCGCAGGTCGCACGCCACAATCGTAGCACCGTTGAACTTTTCGCAACCGCGAACAAAAGCGTTCCTGTCCACAACCGTTATGTCCGCACCCATTTTGCGAAGTTCGGGCGCGTATTTGAAGCGCGTTTCGAACAGGTTTTCGGTTACTATCGACTGTCCGCGGCAGATGCAGCACAGCGCCGTCATCTGCGCCTGAAGGTCGGTAGGGAATCCGGGATAGGGCTGCGTTTCAATAGATTTTACGGAAACGAGACCGCCCTCTCTTTTTAAAATTATTTTATCATTTTTTGCATATATTTTGCAACCGTTTTCCCTAAGTTTATGTAAAAGCGAGCTTATATTTTCCCCGCTGGCACCGAGGGCGGTAATCTCACCACCGCACATGGCGGCAGCTATAAGAAAAGTGCCCGCCTCTATTCTGTCAGCCATGGGCTGGAACGTTACGCCGCTTATTTTTTTAACCCCCTCCACGACTATCGTTCCGCTGCCCGCGCCGCGCACTTTGCAACCCGCGCAGTTAAGAAATTTCTGCAAATCTTCTATTTCAGGCTCTCTGGCGGCGTTTTTTATAACCGTTTCGCCCTCCGCCTTTACCGCTGCGAGCATTATGTTTTCGGTCGCGCCTACGCTGGGACAGTCGAGCATTATTTCGTTGCCGACAAGTTTATCGCATTCGCATTCTATGTATCCGTTGTTTTCCCTTATCTTTACCCCGAGCCTTTTAAGCCCGCTCAGGTGGAGATCAACGGGGCGGAGCCCTATGTCGCACCCGCCGGGATAGGCTATTTTGGCTTTGCCGAAACGCGCCGTCAGCGGACCGAGAAGGAAAACCGAAGAGCGCAGCTCGTGCGCGAGCGCGCGCGGAATTTCAAAACAGTCGGCGGACGAGCTGTCGATTATTATGTCATCCCCTTCATATACCGATTTGCAACCGAGGCAATTAAGAATTTTTACCATGTTCTTAACGTCGGTAATGTGCGGCGCGTTGAGAATTCTCACCTTTTCATCGGTGAGAACTGCCGCGGCGAGTATTGGCAGAACGGAATTTTTTGCCGTCTGTATTTTTACGCCGCCATAAAGTTTATTCCCTCCGTTGATAATATATTTTTCCATATTGTCTCCGAGTATGTAAAATTAAAAAGCGCATGCGCGCTTTCGTCGGGGCGCCGCAAACAGCGTCCTTGCGCCGCGCCCTTCACTGGCGCGGCTATATGATATTTCATTATACGGCGTCGGACTTTTTATTGTTAATCGGGGACTTGACGCGCGCTCCCGCCGCGGCGGAATACGGCGCGCAGGAACGCGAAATATTGAAAAGTACGCCCATGGATGCCATGGTTATTATAAGCGAAGTGTTGCCGCTGGAAATAAGCGGCAGCGGCAGACCCGTAGGCGGAATTGTTCCGCTTACAACGAGCGCGTTGACCACTACCTGTATTCCGTAAACGAGCGTAAAACCCGCGGCGAGAAGATAACCGAACCTTTCGTTGCAACTGCGGGCAATTCTCAGCCCACGCCATACGATAAACGCGCAGGCGGCAAAAAAGAGCATCAGCCCGAAAAAGCCGAGCTCTTCGCCCATCACCGAAAGAATGAAGTCGCTTTCGGCAAACGGCAGAAACCTGTACTTCTGGGTAGAATTGAAAAGTCCCACCCCGAACAACCCTCCGTTACCGAGGGCATACAGCGACTGTATGAGCTGATACCCTTCGCCGAGGGGCGACGACCACGGGTCGAGGAAGGCTGAAAGGCGCTTTAACCTGTAAGGTTCGGCTATTATGAGAATGGGTACGGCGAGCGCGCAAGGTATCAAAATAAAGGCAAAAGTTTTAAGGTTTGTTCCGCTTAAAAATACCAGCGCAAGCATAAGAAAGCCGATGCACATTGTAATTGACATGTTCGGCTCGAGTATGACAAGCACGCAGATAAGCGCACCCGCACCAAGTACGGGAAGAACGCCCTTTACCGTTTTTACCTTTTGGGGATTGGCGGCAAAATACGCCGCGGCAAAAAGCGCGTAGGCGTACTTTGCTATCTCTGAAGGCTGTATGGTGAACGCGCCGAAACCTATCCAGCGCGTTGCGCCGTAGTTTGTTACGCCTATCCCCGGCACAAACACAAGCGCGAGCAACAGTGCGGAAACTATAAGCGCGGCATACCTGAACTTCTGCAGCTTTTTGTACGGGAAGAAGCAGAAAAAAGCCATACAGACTCCGCCGGCAACCGCGCCGAGTATCTGTTTTTTTACGAAATACAGGCTGTCGCCGTACTGCACCTCGCCTACGTAACTGCTGGCAGAATAAATCATTACGCAGCCGAACGCCACCATAGCGCACACGCATACCAGCAGAGGAATATCGCCCCTTGCCTTTTTGGAGCTGCCGAGGTTAAGCGTCTTCATTGCGCAAACCGCCGCCCTTTACAAGTCGGGCGAATGCGTCGCCGCGCTCTTCATAGCCCGAAAACTGGTCGAAACTGGAACTTGCGGGACTTAAAAGCACGTTCTGCCCCGATTTTGCCACATGGTCGGCTATGCTTACCGCAACATCGAAATCGGTGCAAAGCGAAAAGTTTGCAAAGCCCGCTTCCTGCGCAGCAGATAAAAGCCGCATCCTGTTTTCGCCGTAAAGCACGGCGTGAACGACGTAACTTTCTTTAAGCTTTTTGAAAAGCGGGTAATATTCGTACCCCTTATCTTTTCCGCCGAGAAGTATTACCGTTTCGCGGTGCATGCTTTCCACGGCTTTTATTGTAGCGTCGGTATTTGTACCCTTGCTGTCGTCTATGTAAGTTTTGCCGTCGCGTTCGCAAACGACCTCTATTCTGTGGCGCACTCCCCTGAACGCGCAGACAGCTTTTGCCGCAACGGCAAGGTCAAGTCCGAGTGCTTTGGCTGAGGCTATAGCCGCAAGCGCGTTGTATACATTGTGCGTGCCCTGCGCCTGCATATCGGTAACCGAAAACAGCCTTTCGCCGTCGCAGTATACGGCTCCGTTTTCGCACCACACCCCGTCGGAGCGGGGCTCCATGGAAAAGAAGATTACCCTGCACCGCACCTTTTCGGCAAATCCGCGCACGGTTGCGTCGTCGTAGTTTAGCACGGCGTATTCGCTTCCGCGCAGGTTGCGGAGTATCTTGCTCTTTAAAAATATGTAATTTTCCATGTTGTAGTGCCTGTTGAGGTGGTCTTCCGTGATGTTTGTTATAACTGCCACGTGCGGACGGAGGCTGGACAGCGTTTCAAGCTGGAACGAGGAAATTTCTATGACGGCAAAGTCGTCGAACCCGAGATTTTCCACCTCGCCTACGAGCGGGTTGCCGATATTTCCGCAGAGCACGGAATGCTTGCCGCAAGAGGTAAGAATGTCGTTTATCATAGACACCGTAGTTGTCTTGCCGTTCGTGCCGGTTACTGCTACGCCTGTGGCGCGCAGATACAGAGCGCCCAGCTCCTCTTCGCCTATTATGCACTTGCCCTGCCTGCGGAAAGCAACGGGCAGTGAATTATCTATGGGTATTCCAGGGCTTAAAACGAGCACGTCGCAGATATTTTCCGCGCGCTCCAGCCCGTCGGGTTCTACATTGTGCGCGCCCAGCTCTTCCAGGGAAGAGATGACCGCCGCAATCTTGTCGCTGGAAACGTCGTCGTAAACGTACACTTCCGCGCCGCGCCTTAAAAGAAAGCGCGCCGAGCTTTCGCCCGATTTTGACATGCCTGCAACCAAAAACTTCTGATTTTTAAAATACAATATACGCCTCACGCAAAAGCCAGACAAAGAAGCCCCGCAACTGCGGTTACGGCGAAGTACACGTACGAAATTTTACTTTCCGCATAACCCTTCATCTGGAAATGATGGTGAACGGGCGCCATTAAAAAGATTCGGCGCCTTGTCCGTTTATAGTATATTACCTGAAGGATTACGGATATTCCCGAAACTACGAACATTATGCCGATTACGGGAATATAGAACGAATTGCCCGAAAACACAGAAACGCAGCTTATGAACGCGCCGAGCGCAAGCGAGCCTGTATCGCCCATAAATACAGAGGCTTTGTTGGTGTTGAAAATCAGAAATGCCCCTATCGCGCCGCACATGACAAAACAAGGCAATGAAAGCACGCTGCCCGAAGCGGTCAACAGCGCACCCATCGCCGCAAGGTATGCAAGAGATGTTCCGCCCGCAAGCCCGTCCAGCCCGTCGGTAAGGTTAACGCAGTTTACCGTAGCCAGAAATATGAAAACTGCAAGCGGTATTATGCCCCAGCTTATATCTGCCGAAAGCGAGGTAAACGGAACATTGACTTTTGTTATGCCGCTCATATAACAGTAGGCGGCGGCTATCGCGGCGATTGCGCACTGAAAAATAATTTTCTGATAAGGCTTAAGACCTAAATTTTCTTTGCGGTAAATTTTTAAAAAGTCGTCGGTGAAACCCACAAGGCAGAAACCCGCCGTTATTACGAGCGTAAGGTTTACCGTAGAGTTGGTTACGCCGCAAAAACAGATGCTTACCACCGCCGCCGCACACACAAAAGCCAGCCCGCCCATAGTGGGCGTGCCGCTTTTGCTTTTATGCTCTTTTACATATCCGAGAATATACTGCCCCGCCTTAAGCCTTCTTAAAAGAGGCGTTATTAAAAAGCAGAGCGCAAGGGAAAAGAAGAATGCCGCTAAAGTTGCGGCGCTTGCCGTTTTCATAAATCAGTTTCAGCTTATAATGTTTTTTATGACTGTATTGTCATTGTAGCTGTGTTTTATACCCGTTATCTCCTGATAAGTTTCTCCGCCCTTACCCGCGACAAGCAGTATATCGCCCTGTCTTAGAAGCCCGATGGCGTACTGAGTGGCAGTTTCTCTGTCGGTAACGGTTACGTAAGATTTACCCGAAGGGCGCACGCCCTCTTCTATCTGCAGAATTATGTCGTAAGGGTCTTCGTAGCGCGGGTTATCCGAGGTTATGACTATAAAATCGGCATACTTTGCCGCCACTGCACCCATCAAAGGACGTTTGGAAGTATCCCTGTTCCCGCCGCAGCCGAAAAGACAGTAAAGCTTGCCGCCGCACAGCTTTTTAAGCGACTGCAAAGATTTTTCCAGTCCGTCGGGAGTGTGAGCAAAATCTACGAAGATATCCGCGCCGTTGAAAGTTCCCACGTGCTCGAGCCTTCCCGGCACGCTTTTGAGCGCGGCTAAACCTTCGGCAATTTTTTCCGTGCTTATGCCTAAAAGTTTTGCGCACGCCGCAGCCGCCATAGCATTGTAAACGTTGTGAACGGCGGGCATGTTCAGCTTTATTTCGTAAAGTTCGTCAAAAAGATTTAGCACGAAAGTAGTGCCCGAAAGGCTTTCCTCCACGTCGACGGCAAAAACGTCGGCGGGGTTTTTAAGTCCGTAAGTTACGGGCGACGGCGCAGTTCTTGCAATCTCGCGCCCCGTTTCGTCGTCTGAATTGATTACCGAAAAACAGCATCTTCCCCCTTCAAACAGTTTTTTCTTGCAGGCCGCGTACTGCTTCATATCGCGAAAAAAATCAAGATGGTCCTGCGTGCAGTTGGTAAAAATGCCCGCAGCAAACTGCAACCCCTCAGTCTTGTCGAAATAAAGCGCGTGCGCGGAAACCTCCATAAAAACGTACTCGACACCGCAGTCGACCATCTCGCGGAAAACCGAATGCAGATAAACGGGGTCGGGCGTGGTCAGTTCGGGTGAAATAAATCTGCCCGCAAACGATATGCCGAGCGTGCCTATGACGCCAGCCGACTTGCCCGCCGCGCGGAATATAGAGCCGAGCATATAAGTAGTCGTCGTTTTGCCGTTTGTACCAGTAACCGCAACTATTTTAAGACTTTTATCCGCCTCGCCGTAAAAACAGCGCGCCGCTTCCGCAACCGCCGACCTTCCGTTTTTTACGATTACCTGAGGAAGGGCGCAACTTAGTCTGCGTTCGCATACCAGAGCCGCCGCACCCGCGCGCTCCGCCGCCGCGGCGCAGCTGTGGGAATCGAATTTAGTGCCTTTGTAACAGAAAAACAGGTCGCCTTTTTTTATCTTTGAACTGTCGGCGCACAGCCCCGTAATTTCAGCTTCGGTATCACCGGCGACGGTTCCGCCCACCGCCTTGGCAAGTATGCTTAATTTCATGCCCTTCTCCTTAAAAGCCACAAGCCGCGTCAACAAAACGGGCTGATATTTTTTATTGCGATTATATCTTCAAAAATTTCTTTTGCGACGGGCGCGGCTACCGCGCTGCCGTAATAAGTGCCTTGGGGTTCGTCAACAGTTATAAGCGCAAGATAGCGCGGTTCATCCGAAGGGAAAAAGCCGACGAAGGAGGACACATATTTGCCCGAAGCAATTTTGCCGTCCTCGTACTTCTGCGCCGTACCCGTTTTGCCGCCCACTTTGTAACCTTCTATGTAAGCCTTTTTGCCGCTGCCTTCGGTAACTACGCCTTCCAGCATTTCGGCGAGCAGGTGCGAAGCTTCCTCGCTTATAACTTTGTTCTTGAGCACGGTTTCAAACTTCTGCACCGTTCCGTCGGCAGAAAGTATTCCGCCCGCTATGCGGGGAACGTAATAATTTCCCCCGTTGACCGCCGCCGCAACGGCGCACGCAAGCTGAAGCTGGGTAACCGCCACCGTCTGACCGAAGCCTATGCGGGCAAGGTCGCAGTTTCTTACAAGCGACTGCGGCAGAAGCATTCCCACCGCCTCGCCGGAAAAATCTATGCCCGTAACGTTGCCGAAACCGAACGCCGAAAGATAGTCGTAAAACGTATCCTTGCCGAGCGAAAGCGCTATATCGGTAAAGCACGGGTTACAACTGTTGTTCAGCGCCTGCGCAAGCGTCTGGTTGGAATGTTTGCCGTTTTTGTGGTCGGACCAGCATTTTATGGTAGTTCCGTCTACCGAACGCGTGCGGCTGGAATTGAAAACATAGCTCGGCGAAAATGCCGCGCTGTTGCCCTTTAAATACTCTTCAAGGTCTGCCGCCGCCGTTATTACTTTGAAAGTTGAGCCCGGTTCGTATATGTCCACCACCGCCTTGTTCCTTGAAAGCGTGTTGAGCGCCTGCATATCGTCGCGCGGGACGTCGTTCAGGTTGTATGATGGATAGTTTACCATAGCCAGCACTTCAAAATTCTGCGGGTCAAGGACTATGCAGGATACGGATTTTGCACCGCTGGACGTGTAAACGTTGCGCACCGCCTGCTCGGCGGCAAGCTGAA